>JBOGJX010000447.1:0-3294 GCA_050745285.1 Terriglobia bacterium | reverse complement strand
CCCTCTCCCTTTGGGAGAATGGGGACCACGCAGTGGTGGGTGAGGGCTTTTCCGGCACGGTTAAAACCGTGCCCTTCCGTGATCTTGACCGAACTTTTCAGGGCAGAATTATAAACATAGTGACGCCTTTTGCTGTAGCGGCGTTCGGCGCACGCCTCGATACAATCGGGGAACGCCGGAAACCGGCGGCGAGACGCCGCCGCTACAAATGGTGGATGTCGCAATAGTTTATAAGCCTCAATAGGCCTCCGGAACACATCGGCATTTCAATGAACGGGCGTCGAATTCGGGTCCTGCATTTTCTTAACTCGCCGGAAGTTCCGGGAGGAGCGGAGGAACACGTGTTCTCGCTCCTCTCGGGTTTGCCGTTGGACAGGTTTGAAGTGACGCTCGTCTGCACGGCTCTTTCCTATCCGATGTTCAGGCGTCTGGAATCCGACCACCGGCGAGTGATCTGTCTGAACCTTCATAAGTTTTCGCAGCTTGGAGCGATGAGGCGCATGGCTGCGATTCTGCGGCAACAGACAATCGAGATTGCCCACGGACACCAATTTGGGGCCACCTTGTTTCTGGCGCCTATTGCCAAGGCATGCCGCGTTCCCTGGGTGGTCGAAACGGTCCATGTTCGGGAGGCTTTGCGGCGCAGTTGGTTGAAGCGTTCCTTTCTGATCGACCGGCTGATTTATACTATGGTGGACCGGCTCATCGCCGTTTCGAAGGCCATTCAGACTTACTTGATCGAAGCCAAGCATTGCCGCCCATCAAAAGTTGCGCTGATCTACAATGGCCGTGACCTAAACCATTTCCGGCCATCGGGAGAAGGCGATGCGGTAAGGCGCCAGTTCGGAGTGGCGCCCTCAGACCTGCTGCTCGTGCACGTTGGCCGGATGTCTCCTCAAAAAGGCCATGCCGTTCTGCTCCGTGCCTTACCTGCGATCGCGCAGAAGTTTCCGCAGACGAAGCTGTTGTTGGCCGGAGAAGGCGACTTGACCGCGTCCCTGCGGGATGAGGTCAAACGCATGGGGCTCGAAGACTGCGTGATCTTTGCGGGCTTCCAATCGGACATTCCACGATTCCTTGAAGCGGCCGACCTTGTGGTGCTTCCATCCCTTTGGGAGGGACTGCCGCTGATTGCAATCGAAGCCGCCGGCGTGGGCAGGGCGATGGTTGCCACGGCCGTGGATGGTACCCCGGAGATTGTGCTCGACGGTCGAACCGGGCTACTCGTTCCGCCCAACGACAGCGATGGGTTAGCCGATGCCATCATCGCCTTGCTCGGCGACGAAGGCCTTCGCAAGCAAATGGGAGTTGCAGCGCGCAACCACGCTGAGGCGCTCTTTAGCCTTCAGCAGCAGGTCGACCGGACGGTTGAGCTCTACGAGTCCTTGCCGAAAACGAAGGCCGCGGAGCAGCGGCAGCCCTGAATCGGCGGCAAGCTGGGAAGTATGACGTAACAGAAGTAATATTAAACGGCGGCTCTGCTATGAAAATAGCCAAACGAGCTGCTGAAAATACATGAGTTGAGGCGTTCTTCGTAGGGGCACGCCATGGCGTGCCCTCAGGCGCAGCAAGCAGCGCCCTACGCTATTTTCATGCGGAGTGGTGCGCCGCAGGCGCATGGGGTCTGTCATCAGCATGAAGGATCAACCCCTGTTAAATACGTCTGGCGGGAGTGACGATAACGTGGATGTAGGCCAGGATTCACGTACCCTCGATCGTGGCACACCTTCCCCGCAGAGTCCATCCGCGATAGCCAAGGGCGTCATTTGCAGCGCGGTCGCGGAATCGGTCGCTGGAGCATTCGGAGACCGGCTGCGTGCGCTCATCCTGACGGGAAGCCTGGCGCGCGACGAAGCGACGGTGCTTGAGAAGAATGGGACAAGAGAACTCCTCGGAGATGCCGAGTTTCTGCTTGTATTTGCTGAAGGCGTCGTCTTACCGAGCGCGGGCGCGATCCATCGCCTCGGTCAAGAGATTGAAGGTCGTCTCGCGCAGCGTGGCGTCCATAGCCCCTTAGACCTCGATGCGGTTCATTCAGGTTTTTTGCGCGAGTTGAGGCCGCATATCTTCGCCTACGAATTGCGGACTTGTGGGCAAGTTGTGTGGGGAGATCAACAGATCCTGTCATTAATCCCCGCGTCCTCCGGGGCCGATATACCCTTAGAGGATGCTTGGCGGTTGCTCAGCAACCGGATGATTGAGCAGCTCGATGCGGCGATTGAGTTAGCCAGCAATCCGAGCGCCCTACCCCGGAGCGTGCAATACCGCACAGTCAAGCTTTACCAGGATATGGCAACATCGTTTCTGGTTTTTGCCGGAGCCTACGAACCGACTTACCGCGGGCGAGCCGAACGATTGAGGGCTTTGGCGGCCGATCCTTCGACAAGCTGGGATTTGCCGTTTCCGTTGCACGAATTTTCAAATCGAGTCAGCGCTTGTACGAATTTCAAGTTACAGGGTAATCAAGACGGCTCTCTTAGCTCGACCGGGGATTGCCCTCCAAGCATTGCATTTTGGCAGGAGGCTGTGACTCAAGCCCGTTTACTCTGGCGATGGGAATTAATGCGGCTTACGCATAGCCACGCTGCACTCTCCGATCAAGAGCTTATGAAGAAGTGGATGAGCATGCAGCCACTGCGAGACCGGCTGCGGGGGTGGGCTTATGTACTGCGTAGGTGTGGGTGGCATCGAAGCTGGAGGGAGTGGCCTCGTTGGGTGCGCCGCGCGCGGCAGGCGTCTCCCCGTTACTGTGTTTATGCGGCTGCGAGCCAACTTTTTTTCCAACTTCCGGGCGCCTTGGGACCAGCCTCGCAACCGCCCGCCATCAGGCGGGACTGGGAAGCATGGCGATCATGGCTGCCTATGGACCATCATGATCCGAAGGTCTTGGCGGCTGACTGGCAGCAAGCTATCTTTGCGATTAGTGAAAACTACAAACGGTTTCTGACGGGCACTCGCGCATGAACTTGCCGGACCGTAGCCTTGATGAAACTAGATTCCTAGAAATGCCAAACTTAATGTAAACAGGTCAAGTTTTCCAGCGCGGAAGGGCGGGGTTAAAACCCCGCTCTTCCCGGCTGCAAACATGCCTCGTCGGTCCGAGGCGAAGCCTCGTTAGTATAGTGTCCACTCATTGGGTAGACAATCTCTTTTCAATGGGTGGCGCATACATCGCGCACTTTGCGATGTATGCGACCCTTGAAAACGGCGCAAAGAGCGGCTACGCCGGCCTTTGCGCCCAGCGAGGATGAGTTTCGTAGGGGCGCTGCTTGCTGCGCCCCTACGAAGCAGCAA
>JBOGJX010000446.1:0-5798 GCA_050745285.1 Terriglobia bacterium | reverse complement strand
GTGCCCTTCCGTCCTCCTGACCGGGATTTTCAGAGCAGATACATCGGTCCGCTAGCATGACAAATCAGAATTTGCCAGCAGCCCGTCACGACGCGAGGGAATCTGGGAGCGCGGACCTCAAAGGCGGGAGGTCCGCGCTATTCTAAATCTCAGGCGGAAACCGGAGTCACCGGTGAGACTTGAGCCTCTGGAGCCTCTGAGGATGCAAACTGATGATAGATCGCGGCCATACGGTCAATCGCTTCCCGGTGGATGCATTCCGTGACGCAGACTAGCAGGTGGTTTTCCAACTCCGGGTAATATTGCGAAAGCTCAACGCCTCCGATTATCTTCTCTTCCCGCAGGGCCTTGATCAACCCCGCCGCTGGGGCTGTCGTTCTCACCACAAATTCGTTGAAAAAGGGCGCGGTGAAGGGAAGTGCGACATCGGGTACTGATTGGAGACGGCTTGCCGCGTAGTGCGCCTTTGAGAGATTGTGCTCCGCGAGCTTGCGCAATCCTTCCTTGCCCAACAGGCACAAGTAAATGGTAGCCGCGAGGGCGCAGAGCGATTGGCTGGTGCAGATATTCGAGGTTGCTTTTTCGCGACGGATGAATTGTTCCCGCGTGACGAGGGTGAGCACGAATCCACGGCGGCCTTCCGTGTCCTTTGTCTGCCCGACGAGCCGTCCGGGCATCTGGCGGACGAATTTTTCCCGCGTCGCCATGAATCCCGCATGAGGGCCCCCGAAAGCCACTGGCACGCCAAAAGACTGAGCTTCGCCACACACGATATCCGCGCTGTCCGGCGGCTTCATGACGGCGAGCGAAAGCGGCTCCGGAATGGTGACGATCAGAAGCGCGCCGGCCTGATGAGCGATTCCCGCAATTTCTTCAGCCCGCTCGGCCACGCCGAAAAAATTCGGGGATTGGATCGCCACGGCGGCTGTCTGATCATTGACTTCATTCTCCAGCCACGCCAAATCAACCTGGCCGGCGGGTAGATGAGGCGCCTCAACGACTTCGACGCCCAGATTTTGGCTGTAGGTTCGCACGACCTCGCGGTATTCGGGGTGGACCGTGCGCGCGAGTACGACCCGCTCGCGGCGCGTGAGGCGCATCGCCATAAGCACGGCTTCATTGGTTGCCGTCGATCCGTCGTAGAGCGAAGCGTTGGCCACTTCCATGCCGGTAAGTTGCGCGATGAGCGTTTGGAATTCAAATAAGGCCTGCAGGATTCCCTGTGAAATTTCGGCCTGGTACGGAGTGTAGGCCGTGAGAAACTCTCCGCGTGAGAGAAGCGTGTCAATCACCACGGGACGGTAGTGCGTATATACACCAGCGCCGAGGAACGACACATAGTCGCGGCTGCTATCCCGGGCGGCTTGGCGGAAAAAATCGAGGATTTCCGCTTCCGAAAGCGGTCCCGGAAGGCTCAGCTTGCCCTTAAGCCTCAGTTCTTCAGGAATCTGGGCAAATAAATCCTCCGCGCGCGCGGTCCCGGTGGCATCGAGCATTGCCTTGCGGTCCGCTGGGGAGTTGGGAAGGTATCTCATTAATGACCTGCTCCTGACGCAACGTAAGCCTCGTATTCCTCGGAGGACATGAGAGCTTCCGTTTCACTGCGGTCCCGCAGTCGCACCTGAACAAGCCAGCCCTCGCCGTGCGGGTCCGTGTTCACGAGCTCCGGCGCGCGCTGGATCTTTGGGTTTACCGAGATTACATCGCCCGTAACGGGCGAGTAGACATCGGCAACCGCCTTCACGGATTCCACCGTGCCGAGGGACTCCTTCGCGGCCACGTGCGTGCCGGCAGGAGGCAATTCGACAAAGACGATGTCTCCGAGCTCTTTCTGCGCGTGCTCGGTGATTCCAATCGAGGCCGTATTCCCGTCAACGCGAATCCATTCGTGGTCTTTTGTATAAAGAAGTTCCTGGGGATACATCATCGTCCTCTCCTCCATCTAGATCGCGGCAGTTCGCTGCCGCGCGGTCATTCCCGCGAAGGCGGGAATCCCAACGTCATGGGTCCCCGCCTCCGCGGGGACGACATTGGCCCAAAAGCGTTACACTTTCTGGCGCTTGTAAAACGGCAGAGCCACCTGGCGCGCAGCAACCATTTTACCGCGAATCTCAACCTGCACCTCGCGCCCTACCTTGGCAACGCCGGTTGGGACGTGCGCCAGGGCGATATTTTTCTTGAGATACGGAGCGTATGACCCGCTGGTAACGCAACCCTGCGCCTTGCCGTCAATCCAGACGGGATAATCATCGCGGGCGATGCCGCGATCGATCATCTCCAAGCCCACCAGCGTTTTGGGTGTCCCTTGCGCCTTCTGCGTTTCCAATATCTCGCGCCCGAGGAAGGGCCCTTTGTCCAGCTTGCAAATCCAACCGAGGTTGGATTCGAGCAGCGTCGTTTCCGCATCGAGCTCATGGCCGTAGAGCGGGTAGGCCGCCTCCAGCCGCAGCGTGTTGCGCGCCCCGAGCCCCACCGGAACGATCCCTTCGTTGCCACCAGCTTCGAGCAACGCGGTCCACACGTGTTGCGATTGGGCTGGCGGAAAATAGAATTCAAATCCGTCTTCGCCGGTGTAACCCGTCCGCGCGAGCAGACCCCGAACGCCGCAACAGGTGGCGGGGATGCACCAATAATATTTCAATGCCGATGGATCAGCCTCCGCCACACGCTGCAGAATCTTAAGCGCCGCGGGGCCCTGCAAGGCAAGCTGCGAATACTTCGCTGAAACATTTTCGACGGTCACTTCCGCGGCGCTGAACGAATTATGGCGCAGGATGTGCGCGTAGTCCTTATCGGTATTGGCGGCATTCACACAGATGAAAAAATGATCGTCGCCCAAGCGATGGATCACACAATCATCCACGGCGCATCCGTTTGCCTCCATCAGCGCGGAGTATTGGGCCTGGAAGAGCTGAAGGCGGGAAACATCATTGCACGTGAGACGCTGAAGCAGCGCCAGAGCCTTTGGGCCGCGCATTTCAATCTCACCCATATGACTGACGTCAAAAAGCCCCGCGCGCGTCCGTACGGCCACGTGCTCATTCATAATGCCCGAATATTCCACGGGCATTTCCCAGCCGCCGAATTCCACCATGCGGGCGCCTGCCGCGCGATGCATGCCATTCAGGGCGGTACGTTTGGGTGTGATTCCAGGTAAAGAGGTCAACGCGGATTCCCTATGGAAAAGTGAGTGAGTGCGGCGCCACGGGCCAACGTAGCATACGGTAAGCGAGAGGGTCAAGGTAGCGCCCTACGGGCCTGATTCTTGCCTTACGGCTCCCCGCCCAGCGTCTGCGCCAGAAAGCTCACGATTCGCTGCCAGGCGTCGCGGGCCGCTTCGGGTCGGTATCCTTCTTTATTGTCTGGATTTTCGAAGGCGTGCGCGGCCCCCGCATATATTTTCACGTTCGCCTGCTTACCGGCCGCCTTCATGGCCGCCTCGAATCGGTGAACCATCTCGGGAGTAATTCCTCGATCGTCCGCGCCCGAATTTTCAAGAACCGGCGCATGGATTTTCTGAATCGTGTCCGCGTCAGCGGGCAGGGCGCCGTAGTTCACCACACAGGCGGCGAGGTGGGGTTCGATCTCAGCCAACTCAATGGAATAGCCACCGCCCATGCACCAGCCAATGTCGCCAATCCTGTTCTTATCCACGTTGGGCTGTGAGGCGAGGTAGTTAAACGCGGCCTGAAGGTCGCGCATGGCCCGGTCGTGCGGCACGCCACGAGCAAGCTGGTGAGCCACGGAAGGCTCGGTGGTTACCTGGCCGCGATAAAGATCCACCGCGAGCGATACGTAGCCGAGCGCGGCGAGCTTCATGGTCTGCTGCTTCACCCAGGGTGTGAGTCCCCACCATTCGTGGATCACAACCAGCGCCGGATGCTTGCCCGGCGATTGAGGCTCGGCAAGAAAGCCGTTGATCGTTTCGCTCCCGCTACGATAGGCAACCGTTCGGGTTCGGACCGGGACCGCAAGAACCGAACTCGCAGGGACGAGCGGGATGAGCATGGCGAGCGTGATGATCCATGCCATCATTTTGCATCGCATAATAGCCTCCATGCGCCCAAAAAGAACAGCGCCAAAGCTCGACCACCCCTGACCCCTCCTTATCCAGGAGGGGAATACAGGCGGAAGTTATTGCCCAACGCACTTTTGTACGCGTCCGTCGAGAAGCTGCCAGACCAGGCTCTCGGGAACGAAGGACGGCTTCTCAAGAATGCGGATGGTGAGCTTCTGGGCCACCCGGACGAAATCAACGCCCAGCTTCACGCCCTGATATTCGATGGTACCGCTATCCCCGTCCGGCGGTGTGATCCCCATGGATTGGAGGTCCTTCTTGAGAATACCAAGCCCATTTTCGGTGATGCCCTGGTATTCTTTGGTATCGGCCATGCGCGTCTCCTTTGGTTGAATGTCTCAATCGTGCTCGCCCATATTCGATTTCAGATTTGAAATTCCAGATCGCAGACGTGCTTGATTTCAGATTTGCAGTATCACATCTGAAATTTGAGATTTGGAAATTTGAGATTTCGGACTCCCACCTGAAATCCCTGCTATCATAATTTCTGCGCGAGCAAGCCGGGCGACCGCCGCCTCGCTTTGCGGGCCGCTCCGGCGGGTTCCCGTAAGCGAGGGGGAGGAAAGTCCGAACTCCGCAGGGCAGTGTGCTCGCTAACAGCGAGGGCCGGAGAGGGATGCCTGCCACGGCGGGCCGTACACTTCCGGCACGGAAAGTGCCACAGAAAATATACCGCCTTACCAGCGCCACCGCCATGAGAATGGTGAGGGCTTCCTGGTTGAGGTAAGGGTGAAAAGGTGCGGCGGCTGGACCTTTCTTTTCGGGTCAAGCTGCTTAATGTAAGAGCGCACCGCTCTGGCGGTGACGCCGGGGGCAGGGAAAACCCCACACGGAGCAAGACCAAATAGGGGAGGAGGAGCGGCCCGCTCCGCAATGCGTACCGCGCTTCCGGATTTTCCGGGGGCTGGTGCGCAGGCAACTCCCGGGTAGGTCGCTCGAGCCCGCCAGCAATGGCGGGCCTAGAGGAATGGCCGCCGTCCTGATTCTATCAGGATACAGAATTCGGCTTACAGGCTTGCTCGCGAAAAGAAGGGTGCGGCGCCAGTTTTCAGCAGGCATGCGACTACCATTCTCCGGCTTTTACCATCTTCTTCACTTTGCGCCGGATGGAATCGCGCTTGAGCATGCTGAGATGGTGAATGAAAAGGGTGCCGTTCAAGTGGTCGATCTCGTGGCAAAGGGCGCGTGCCAGGAGGTCCTCGCCGCTCCGGGTGATCTCCTTGCCGTGGAGGTCCTGGGCGCGGACAGTCACCTTCATGGGCCGCGGGGTAGAGGAGCGGAAGTTGGGAAGGCTCAGGCATCCCTCTTCGCCCGCCTGCTTGCCCTCGGCCAAGACGATCACCGGATTGGCCAGCACGATCTTTGCTTCGGGGTCTTCGGCCAACGTGGTGTCGATCACGCACAGGCTTTTTGAGACGCCGATCTGCGGCGCCGCCAGGCCCACGCCGTGCGCGGCATACATGGTGTCAAACATATCCGCCACGAGCTTTTCGAGCGCGGCGTCGAATTCTGTGACCGGCGCGGCAACCCTGTCAAGGACCGGCTGGCCATATTTAACGATGGGATAGATCATAAGATTAGGTGTCAGGGACCGCCGGCTTCTGGCCGCCACTGTTCATCCTGAACAGCAGCTATGTCGCTTTGCGGCGCCCACAAAGCATGAAAAGGGATCTGGAAGGGCATGGCTTTAGCCATGCCGCCAGGAACCTGCCATTTACAC
>JBOGJX010000445.1:0-9423 GCA_050745285.1 Terriglobia bacterium | reverse complement strand
CCGTTGAGAAACTACCCCCAAGGACTCCGCGATCACGCAAGAGTCTCTGTCAACTCTAGGTCAGTTTGCATTTCGCGGGAATGTTCGTAAGCGCTCGACCGCCATACGGGGGATGCATGTTGTGGCCCTTGCAATCTCTATGCTGAGCGTCATTTCTCCAGCTGCCTGTCAGGGACAGGGGCTGCCCAGCGCTGTGAATTCGCCGTGGGTTGCTCCTCCGAAAGAGCTGATGTTGCAGGAGCGGTTCAGCAGAGAGGCCGCTGAGAGCACCGTCGAGGCAGGCCACATCTATTCGCTGGCGGAACTCGTGGATCTTGCGGAAAGCGCGAACCCGGAGACGCGTTCCGCTTGGGAGTCAGCAAAGGTTCGTGCTGCCGATCTGCGCATTGCGAAGAGTGAGCTTTACCCTGCGCTGACAGCAATCATGCTCGGCGAATCGGATCGTCATCGCCTGCTGCTGAATACAACGTATGCGCGGCAGACTCTTGGCCTATATCAACCCACGCTCGATGTCAGCTATCTGCTGCTGGACTTTGGTGGGCGCGCTGGACGCATTGAGGAAGCGCGGCAACGGTTGTTGCAGGCGGATTACGGGTTCAATGAGAAGCACCTGGCAGTCTTCTTCGACACCGCTCAACTCTATTACAAGCTGCTGGACGCGCTTGGGCAGCGCCAGGCAGCGGAGCTCGACGTGCAGGATGCAGCGACGGCGCAGATGTCCATCGAAGCGCAGATGAAGAACGGCCTGGCGACGTTGCCGAATGCCTTGCAGGCGCGCGCGGCAACGGCACAGGCGGAATATAACCTGTCCGTCGTCGATGGCAAGGTCGATGTTGCGTGCGGAGCGCTGCTTTCCGTGGTGGGCAGCTCTCCGTTACATCCGCTGGAAGTGGAAGGCCTGAATAGCTTACACATACCGGAGCGAATGGATGACGATGCACACGCAGCAATCGAGCGCGGCCTGGCACAAAGGCCGGAGCTTGGAGCGCAACTGTCAAAGGAAGTGGAAGCACGCGCACGAATCAAGGAAACTCGCTCCGCGTATTTTCCTTCGCTCATGTTCAGCGGTGAAGGAGGCGAAGGGCGTGCGTACGCGCAACAGGATTTGCTTCCAGGCGTGTACTTCGGGCCGGCAGAGGTATGGAATGTGCAGTTGAGTCTTCGCTGGAACTTGTTTGATGGGTTCGCGCGGGGAGGTCGCGTAGCAGAGGCGCAGGCAGACGAGCGCCGCGCACACGCAGAAACCGAGCATGTGCGCGATGGTGTGGAACTAGAGGTATGGACAGCGTATGTGGATGCGAGAACCGCGTTTAAACAGCGCGATGCCGCGGCTGCTTCCTTACGTGCTGCTGAAGACTCTTACGACGCAACGGTAAAGTCCTCAGAAATGGGTCTTAGCACTACCGTTGACCTGGTCGCGGCGCAACGAAATCTTGCACAGTCCAGGAGCGACGATGTGACTGCCAAAGTAAATGTTCTGGTTCAACTGGCGAACCTTGCCTATCGGACGGGCGATCTCTTGCAACGGCAGGCATCCGGAAAGGTCGGCCCGTGATGTCTCACTTCTGCACCATGCGATCTACTGCCAAGGTGGTCGGGCTTGCGTTCTCTCTGAGCCTGTTGAACGGGTGTGGGCATTCGCCCTCGTTCAACGTCCTTGGCTCGTTTTTCCCGGGCTGGATCATGGCCGTGCTGCTGGGTATCGTGTGCGCGTTATGCGCTCGCTTTCTGCTAGTGCGTCTGGGATGGGAACGTCGCTTTGCTGCATTGCCTTTGCTGTATTTCAGCATCACCGTCCTGGCAGCATCTCTTGTTTGGCTGATCGCATTCGACTAGGGGATAGATATGTCAGAAGCATCGATGGAAGAGAAAGACTCCGGTGGGAAGCAGCCGGCGTCTGATTGAAGAGGAAAAGGGCGCTTTTCACGCCTTGAGCGACGCCGGCGAGCCCTTCCGCGAAGGCCTGCCCCGCGCGGCTAGATTGAACGGCGAGCAACGCGCGGAACAGCCCCGATCCGCCACGCCGCCACCAGAACAGCCACCGCAGGAGGAGATGGCCGGCCCGCCGAACAAGTCGGCTTCGGCGGGAGCGTCAAACCCGAAGACGGCGGAAGCGGAGGCCATGGCCCGCGGCTACGTGAACGAAAACTTCAAGCCCGACGACTGGCTGGCAGTCGTCGCCATCAACCGCAAGAGCGGGGAAACCCTGCAGCGTATCAGCCCGGCCCGGAACATCGCCGGCGCGGACTATCAACGCTGGCTGCGCTATCTCAATGCCACCGGCTCGGATGTTTACGTGAGCCTGAACACCTTCAAGGAGCACGCGCGCGGCAGGACCAAGGAGGACTTGAAGGAAAGCCGGCACCTGTACCTCGACCTGGACAAAGACGCCGCCCGGAAACTGGAAGCGATTCGCCAGGACAACGCAGTCCCGGCGCCCAACTACGTTCTAAACACCTCGCCCGGCAAATTCCAGGTGATCTGGCGAGTGGAGGGCATAGACCAGGACCAGGCCGAGGCGATGCTCCGCAGCCTCGCGCAGCGGTTTGGCGGCGATCCGGCCGCCACCGATTCGACGCGCGTCTTCCGTCTGCCCGGCTTCAACAACAAGAAGTATCCCGAGGATTTTCAGGTGACGGCGAGCCGGGAAGCGGCGGCGGCCGAGGTATATCGTGCAGAGGATTTCAAGGTTTACGGGCACGACCTGACGCGAGTTGGCCGGGCGCCCGGCAGCCCGGATCAGGAACATGCCTTGAGCCGGGAGCAGTATAGCCAGTCAGAGAGAGATTGGCAGTACGCCATCCGCAAGCTCAAAGCCGGGGAGGACCCGAATCAGATCATTCGAGATATGGCGACCTACCGCAGCAAGGACCGTTATGACAAGAACGACCCGACGAAGCTGGTTGCGCCGGCGAAGGCGCGCCCGTATTATTATGCAGAGCAGACGGTAACCAAGGCAATGGCCAGCCTCGGTATGACGAAGCAGCCGGCGAGATCCGCGAAGGCGACCGCGAGCTCTCGGGAGACCGAACCTCACCGAGCCGGTAGAATTTGGAAGCCTTCGGCTCGGCGTGCCGGCGATGGAAGGAAAAACAGGAATGTCCAAGGTTCTCATTGCTGGCGCAACCGGCTACCTCGGGCGGTTTGTCGCCAGGGAGTTCAAACAGCGTGGGTATTGGGTTCGGGCGTTGGCGCGGCATCCCGACAAGCTGAAAGCCTCCGGGCCGTCCCTTCAGCCTGCCATTTACGATCTGGTGGACGACGTGTTTGTGGGTGAGGTGACGAAACCCGAAACCTTGCGCGGCGCCTGTGAAGGTGTGGAAGTCGTGTTTTCTTCCATCGGGATTACGCGCCAGCGTGGCGGCCTTTCCTACATGGATGTCGATTACCAGGGCAACAAAAATTTGCTCGACCTTGCCCTAAAGGCATCGGTGCGAAAGTTCGTTTTCGTTCATGTCCTCAACGCCCAGGCGCTCGCCTTCCTGGAAAATATACGGGCCAAGCAGAAGTTTGTCGAAAATTTGCGGAAGTCCGGCATGGCTCACGTCATCGTCTGCCCGAACGGATTTTTCAGCGACATGAGCGAGTTCTTGAAAATGGCGGTGAGGGGCACGGTATACCTTATTGGAGACGGAAGCAGGAAAATCAACCCGATCCATGGTGCGGACCTGGCAAAGGTCTGCGTCGATGCTGTAAATGGCAAGACGGAAGAAATTTCCGTGGGCGGGCCGGTTGTATACACCTATCAGGAGATTGCTGAGACGGCCTTTTCAGTGCTCGGGAAAACGCCCAAGATTCGGCACGTGCCGGTCTGGATGGCCCGGTCCGTCGCCTCGACCCTTCGTCCGTTCAGCAAACGGCTATATGGGATTGCCACTGCGCTGACGACCATGACCCAGACTGACTGTGAAGCTCCAAAGGCCGGCACGCGGACACTCAAGGACTATTACCAAGAACTGGCAACGAGTTCGGGAAGAAAACCATGAGGACCAGGGCCTATGTTCTTCGCGCCCTGACCCGCTGCGCGGTTTTGACAGGGGTACTTGCCGGAGGGTTGTTTCTCGCCGCCGGGACAACCCACATCCCCATGCTTCGCGCCTATATTGCGGTGTTTTCAGCATTGCTTTTGGCGGCGATGCTGGCGGTGTGTCCCGAGCTTGCCCAGGAACGCGCTCATCCCGCCACGGACGGCTGCGATTCGCGCGCCCGTTTTGCCGCTGGTTTTCTGTTTTTGGTCACAGTTGGCGCGGCGGCGATGGGTGTGGGCCGGCTTCACAAGTCGGATAATGTCCCCCCTTGCGTTGAATATTGTGGCACTCACGGTCTTCGCGGCGGCATTGGCGTTCCAGACGTGGGCGATGATCGTGAATCCATTTTTCTCCCCGGTCATTCGCATTCAACCCGAGCGTCGCCACCACGTGATCACGCGCGGCCCCTACCGCTGGCTCCGGCATCCAGGCTACCTCGCCATGCTCGTTGCAATACCCGCCAGCGCCTTAGCCATCGGCTCGTGGCTGGCTTTGATCCCGCCAGCAGGCTTTTGTTTCGTCATTGTGCGCCGGGCGCGCTTGGAAGACGAGTTCCTGAAGCGAAATTTGGCGAATTATATAGACTATATGGAGCGTGTTCCGGGAGGCATTTTTCCGCGTCGGACGACCCGGAACGGGCAGCGCCACGAGTTTCGGGAGCGTCGGATAAGCCTTCCTGAACGCGTTCGATGATCTTGATAGCGGGCCCGTGCCCCGACTCTACAGTTAACCCCGTTGGGAGAAGGAGGAATATGGTAACGATCTCCAAAGAAAATGGCCTGATTACGCTCATGAATGTTTTCACGGTGGATAGGGAAAAGCAGCAATCTTTGATCGAACTGCTCGTCAAGACGACAGAAGAAGTGATGAGATATCAACCCGGCTTTGTCTCCGCCAATATCCATAGAAGTCTGGATGGCACGCGCGTGGTGAACTACGCCCAATGGAGAAGTCGCGACGAATTTGAGGCCATGCTCAGGAATCCGAAAGCGAGGCCCCACATGGAAGAGGTAGCAAGTTTGGTGCAAAAGTTTGAACCATATCTCCACGAAGTCGTTTCGGTGCACAGCGTCTAACAGACAGACTTGGAAGCCGCTGCAATCCAAAATCCAAGATGACCAACTCCACTCCGCACAAAAGCGGGCGGATATGGCAATCTATACCTGCTTTTGCAAAGAGAGGCGCAGCCGTATAACTCGTCAAACGGTGGCAAGGTGAAACTTCGCGCCGGTGAGACTCTCGTTTATAAAACACGGCCGCACTGGATTGTTTTCGGCTGGGCCGTCTGGCTCGCTTCCTTCGCAGCCCGGTTTTTTTACGCCGCGAGTTCTGCGAGAAATGCAGATGATGCGCAAATGTGGCTCAACCTCGCCTGGACTTTCGGGGTGTTCGCCGCGATCGCGGCGATCCTGGCGCAATTCTATCGCTGGATCTCGCGCTTCATTCTCACCGATCGGCGCGTAGTCTTGAAAAATGGCATCTTCCGGCAGCGGTCCACCGAATTCCTGTTGCCCAGCGTGGAGTCGGTTTTGGTGGAGTTTCCAATCTTGGGCCGGTTATTCAATTACGGCACGCTCACGGTGCGAGGCTTTGGCGGAAGCCGTGATTCGATCAAGCGCGTACCGAAGCCTGAGCGAGTGCGGGAATTGATTGAAGACCGCCAATCACTTGATCGTGGCGTTGTGCGTGCCTGGCGAAGAGCGACCGCGACCTGACTAAGAGTTTGAGGTAACTTTTTGTACCGAAGGCGTTCGCGAGGAACTCTGTTGTTAAATCCCATCTTTTTAAAACGGACTAAATTCTCACGGGAATGTCAGAAAAACGCTGGCCTTGATGGCTACCCGCTACGGGCCGAAAGGGTGTTAACATCGGAAAAGGGTCTGCCCGAAGCATCAGAGGTGGAATGCGTGCGGTTGTTGGGCATAATTTTAGCGCCGCAGCTTGCGGCTCGAGGAGATATCGAAGATGCATCCTGCCGAAAACAATTCTACGCCTACGCCGGAAATTATTTTTAACACACTGACCGCCTTTCGGCGGTCGGCGGCGCTGAAGACCGCGATTGAGCTAGATGTGTTCACGGCGTTGGGCGCCGGGGCAACGACGGCCCCGGAGCTGGCAGCAAAGACCAACGCTTCGGAGCGCGGCGTGCGCATCCTGTGCGACTTTTTGGTGATTTGCAGCCTGCTGACGAAAAAAGGAAATCAGTATGGGCTAACGCCCGACTCGGCCATGTTTTTGGATAAGCGCTCGCCTGCCTATTTGGGCGCGTGCGCTGGCTTCTTGACCTCTCCAGGGCTTAGAAAGGGCTTTGATGATTTAACCGCGGCCGTGCGCAACGGCGGTTCGACGACGGAGGCTACCGTGGCGCCGGATTGGCCGACCTGGGTTGAGTTTGCGCGCTCAATGGCGCCAATGATGGCAATGCCGGCCCAACTCCTGGCCGAGCGCTTCGCCACCAGCACAGGCGGCGGGAAATTGCTCGATATCGCCGCCGGCCACGGACTTTTTGGCATTGCCATGGCGCGACAAAACCCAAAAATCGAAGTGGTGGCGCTCGATTGGCCGGCTGTTTTAGAGGTGGCAAAGGAGAACGCCGCTAAGGCTGGCGTTTCCGATCGCTATCGGACATTGCCGGGAAGCGCCTTTGAGGTGCCCTTCGGCAGCGGCTACAACACGGTCCTGCTCACAAATTTTATGCACCACTTCGACAAACCCGCCAACGAGACCTTGCTGCGTAAAGTGCACGCCGCCTTGGCGCCGGGAGGGAAAGCGCTCGCGGTGGAATTCGTCCCCAACGAAGATCGCGTTTCGCCGCCGATGGCCGCCGGCTTCAGTCTCACGATGCTGGCCGGAACGCCCGGGGGAGACGCCTATACCTTTCCCGAATTTCAGCAGATGTTCTCGAACGCCGGCTTCGCTCGCGCTGAATTGCACCCACTGCCCGCGCAGATGGGACAGGTGATCGCGGCGGCGCGCGACTAAGACTAAGTGCGCAACTCAACCTCGAGCGGGTAGCCCTTGATGGGGCGAGTGTAGTGTCCAACAAATAAGCATACAAATAATCCGGGTGGCGCACACATGGCCGCTCTTTGCCATGTGTGCGGTTTTCAAAGGTCGCATACATCGCAAAGTGCGCGATGTATGCGCCACCCATTGAAAAAAGATTGTCTACCCAATTAGGGGACACTACACAAGTGATGGGGCATGCGAGCGCGAGCCCGCTCTTCTGGCGGATGGGTGTCCAACAAACCCATGCAAGACCCGTTTACCGGGCTGGCTGACCATTTCGAAACACCTCCGAAAACCAAAGGACTTTTTTCCTCAAAATCCGGGCCTGGCACCGGAAGGCTGGAGGAAGGGTGTGCGCCGGTATTCCAACCGCTGAAAATGGGTTTGACCTGTCGGGTTGCTAAGAGCTCACGCAAACCTGTCACTCTGAGGAGTCGAAGACGGTCCTGAGCAAAGCCAAAGGAAGAATCTCGCAACCTACGAATCAAATGCAAAAGCAGATTCTTCGCGGAGTTTACCCTGAGCGAAGCCGAAGGGCTCAGAATGACAGCTCAAAAAATTTTTACGAAGTGTTGTAAGGAGGCAAGCATGAGTGCGAAGTATATTTTCGTGACCGGAGGCGTGGTCAGCTCGCTCGGGAAGGGGCTTGCCGCGGCCTCGATCGGCGCGCTGCTCGAATCGCGCGGGCTGCGCGTGACCTTGCAGAAGTTCGATCCCTATTTGAACGTTGACCCCGGCACGATGAGTCCATTTCAGCACGGCGAAGTCTTCGTCACCGACGATGGCGCGGAGACCGACCTCGACCTGGGCCACTACGAGCGCTTCACTCACACGCGCATGACCCGCGATAACAACTGCACGGCGGGGCGAATCTACGAGCAGATCATCACCAAAGAGCGGCGCGGCGACTATCTGGGCAAGACCGTGCAAGTGATTCCTCACGTCACCAATGAAATCAAGGCGGCCATTCGCAAGATTTCCCAGGACGTGGACGTGGTGATCGTGGAGATTGGCGGCACGGTGGGTGACATCGAGTCGCTTCCGTTCCTCGAAGCCATCCGGCAGATGCGGCAGGAGCAGGGGCGGGAGAACGTGGTGTTTGTGCACCTGACACTTGTGCCCTTCATCAGCGCGGCGGGCGAGCTTAAAACCAAGCCCACCCAGCATTCGGTGCGGGAGCTGCGCGAGATTGGTATTCAACCGGACATTCTGCTGTGCCGCACGGACCGCTATCTTTCCCCGGAACTCAAGGCGAAAATTGCGCTCTTCTGCAATGTGCCGGACGAGGCTGTGATCACCGCCAAGGATGTGCGGCACATTTACGAGGTCCCGCTGGTGCTCGGCAATGAGGGCCTGGACCGCCAGATCCTCAACTGCCTCCGCCTTGAAACGCGCGAGGCGGATATGCGGCCGTGGGAGAAATTGGTGGAGCGGCTCAGTGACTCCAAGGACGAAGTCTCAATTGGCACGGTGGGCAAGTACGTTGAGTATCAGGACTCCTACAAGAGCCTGAATGAAGCGCTTGCGCACGGGGGGCTGGCTCACTCGGTGAAGGTGAATCAGGTGTGGGTTGAGGCCGAAGGACTGGAGAGCGAAAACTGGGAAGAGCAGTTGCGCGATCTCGATGCCATCCTCGTGCCCGGCGGCTTCGGCAAGCGCGGAATCCTGGGAATGCTTCGCGCCATCGAATACGCGCGCACGCGGAAGATTCCTTATTTTGGCATCTGTCTCGGAATGCAGTGCGCGGTGATCGAGTTCGCGCGCAACGCCTGCGGGCTGAAAGGGGCGGATAGCTCGGAGTTTGATCCGTCCACATCGCATCGCGTCATTTATAAACTGCGCGAACTGCGCGGCGTGGATGATCTCGGCGGCACCATGCGCCTGGGCGCCTGGACGGCGCGGCTGAAGCCTGGCTCCTTTGCTCATCAAGCCTATGGCGCGGCAGAAATTTCCGAGCGCCACCGGCATCGCTATGAATTCAACCGCGAGTATGAAGGGGCTCTGGTAGCGAACGGCCTTGATATTACCGGATCCACGCCGGACGGCACCTACGTTGAGGTGGTTGAGCTACGCGACCACCCGTGGTTCCTTGGTTGCCAATTTCATCCCGAATTTAAATCGCGACCGCTCGATCCGCACCCGCTTTTCAAGGCTTTTGTGGGCGCAGCCTTAGAGCACCGCAAGGCGCGCCTGGCGGCGGCGAGCAAGCAGGGGACAGCTAACGCTGATTCTGCGCGCGCGGCAGAGATGGCGAAGCAAGGCTAGGGAAAGGCAAGTCAAAAGGCAAAAGATACGGATCATAACCCAACTCTATTGTTCCGAGCTCCGTATCGCGATTGAGCTGCCGTGAAAATTCGATCAGGAGGATGGAAGGGCACGGCCAGCG
>JBOGJX010000444.1:0-3491 GCA_050745285.1 Terriglobia bacterium | reverse complement strand
GATGCCTTCGGGGGTGAAAAAACATGCCCCAATCCGACCAACACGTGTTGCAAGCGCCGGTGCTCGTGCTGAACGCATCCTACGAGCCCATCAATGTTACCCCTGTGCGCCGCGCGGTCGTGCTGGTTTTCAAGGGCGTTGCCACTACGGAGGAGGAAGATGGGAGCTTCGTTCATGCGCCGCGTATGACCATGCGCGTTCCCTCCGTGATCCGTCTCCGTGAGTTCCGCCGCATTCCTCACCAAACGCGGGCGCTCTCCAGAAAAAATATCCTGCTGCGCGACCGTTACACCTGCCAGTTCTGCAGCCGGATTCTCCCCGCGAGTGAACTGACCCTCGACCACATCATTCCCCGCTCGCGCGGAGGGCGCACCGACTGGGACAACCTCGTGGCCTGCTGCCACGCCTGCAACAACCGGAAGGGCGATCGCCTTCCCGAGGAGGCGGGACTGAAGCTCCTGCGGCCGCCTCGCCCGTTCACCTTGCACACAAGCCGCCAGTTGATGCGCATGATGGGCAAGTCCGACGCCCGCTGGCGAAAATATCTGTTCTATTGATTGCCGGCTCTGGGATTGCAAGGGATGTAGTGTGTGGCTTGGCGTGGGGAGGATGGCAGCGGTCGGCGCCGAGTGCAACTACAGCAAACCGGCACACCACTAACGAGGCTCCACTTCAGACCCACGATGCGTGTCCTGCGGCTCCGCCGCTCGCTGTGCGGAATGGCTATGCCATTCCGGGATGGCGGTTCTTTTAACTTTCAAGTCCGGCCGGGTCGCTCATGCGGGCCAAATAGTGATCCCGTGTTTGTAGAGCCGTTGCTCTTTGTACAGTATGAAATGGCTTGGGAAGCGGGTAGCCTGCCAACCCGGCAGGTGTTGTGTGATGAGCTTCAATAGCGCGTCGGCTGGCATGCTTGCATGAGGAACGAGGATCGTGACGTCCTTGTAATCGGGATGGCCATCCTTGAGTCTGTTCTTTTGGGAAACTTGATAGCGGAGGAGAAACGGAAGGTGAACCTTCATCGCGAGCAGCAGGTCACCGCACTTCCATTTCTCTTCTGAGATGCTCTTGCAGGGCCAATCTTCGCGGATGGGAAATTGTGAGTCGAAGCCGTCAGGAGGCTTGTTAGTGGTTTCGCGCTCACGGCCAGGATCGTGTGGACCAAAGCCATTTCCGTTCCAGGCGCAGGCGCCGGGTACGGACTTATAATGCCTGATCAACGAAGACTCAGATACAGCGTGAATGTTTGAACGGACAGAGAGACAGGTGAATTCCACATCCGTGAGCTTAAGTTTTCGCCGGCCCGAAATCTTTTCATGGTGTTCCTGCAATCGCTTGCGTAGGCTCTCAGTTTTTCCTACATATACCAACGAATGAAGGTAATACAACTGGTAAACCCCGGCTACTTCTGGAACGCTGCGAATGTTCTTCTCGTTGAGATATCCTGGATCGAGATCATCGAACGCACTTATAAGCTGGTCTCTCAAAGCTGAAACGATGTCGAGTTCGAAATGGCGGTGAAAAGGCATCGCGTGTTCAGGCCGAAGTCAGCCGCATCGCCTCGGTCGATAAACATGTTTGCGCTCCTGGGGCGCTCGCAAAATCAACGGACGAAGATGAAGGCTGATTGTTCAGCCGCCGAAAGTTCGCGTTGACCCTGCCGTAGTCTTCTTCTTTCGACCGCCCAGGCTGTTGTGCTGAACAAGCGCGTCTCCTATCATTCTTCGAAAGATTTGCGCCTTCTCTTCCTTCGAAGTCTCGTGCGCCGGAAACCGATTTTCCATCTCTTGACGCAACTCGTTGAACCTCCTGACAGCCGCCCTCTGCGAGCGTGTACGGAGAATTTCCTGATTGGCTTTAGTAATCCGGAAGTGCCCATCTTCGGTTGTGTCCAGGTAAAGCTCGCCAGGTAGGAACGCAAGCCTCATGGGGTATGCTTATTTCTTCCTTATCACAATTGCCGACTCGTAAAGCGCCGCCTTGTAGGCGGCCTTATCGACACGCACAGACGACTGGATAATACTGTTCCCCGTCCTCTTCTGCCTGATGAGGAAGTTGTCTTCAAACGCAAAGCCGCAAAGCTCAGCTATTTCGCCAAAGAAACAATCGGTTTTGATCTCAACCCCTTGGATAATGCTGTTCCCAAGGACGATCACAGCCACGGCCTCTGGACGCAGGAGGGTTCCTAGTTCCACACAGAATCGGTATGTGTCATTGAAATAGGTGGCAGCGTAATTCGCCCAACCAGCTCCTCCGTATGATCCCCTTGCTGTGTTTAATTTCCGGATTGTTTCGATGACCTCTTCCAAGGCCGGAAAGCGAAAAGCAAGTTCAATGGGCGGCCGGTCGCGCACGGTTTGCCAGAACTTGCCGAAGCTTTCATCCTCGCGTGCCCCTTTGTAGCCGGAACCTGATGCAAGGCCTAGCCAGTGGAGTTGTGGTCTCGTGTTGCGAGGATAGTGATAGTTATTCAAGTACGGCGGCGAGGTAACCACCAAGTCTACAAACTTGGTTTTTCTCAGATTCTGGGCCGCTGAAAAAAAACTATTGGGAATCACCGCCCGCTCTGGAAGGTGGCCTATTCTGCGCAAGCTTCGTTGAAGCCACTGGACGTCGTCCACCATCAGCCGTAGCTTTGAGCTAAGCACTCCGGCTACAGGCGCGTCTTCGATTTCGGGCTTGTCGACTGCAACCCGTCGCGTGAGGCTGGGTTCATAGGAGTAATTCGAGACGCTGACCATCACAGACCCTAGTGCCAGCCGGAACAGGTCTGCGACGAGGGGCGTCTTGATTCCTTCAATAAAGTCCAATATTGTTAAAACCCGCCGCTCAACGGCAGGGCTGAAAAGCTGCGAGCGCCCCTTGAACCCTTCCGGAGGGCTGGACCGCGGCTCACCGTTGCATTTCCCATAGTCGGGGCATCTGCCCTCCATGAATCGTCCAAAGGCCGCGACATAGCGCTCGAATTCGCGGGCTGAGACCTCCGTTGCCTCCAATTTGAGCCTCGAAGCAAGGGCAGCATAGGGGTTTATTTCAAAGCCCGCCACATTGTAACCATGGAGGTATCCCTGAACTAGAGTTGTTCCGACCCCCGCAAATGGGTCAAGAACCCATGTGTTTCCATTCGCCCGGCATGTAACGTACTTCTCCAGGCAGTCATCCACGAACTGGGCAGAAAAACCAGCAACCCATGGCACCCAACGATGGAGCGGCAGTTCCCGATTCTTGGTGAAGGCGGTATCACGAAAGCCGCGTACTGTCTTTGGAATACCGGGGAGTATGGCTTGGAGACCCATCGGAACTTCATACTACTCGGGAAGGACTACAACTGCAAGTATCCTCCATCTCTCCAACTCTAGAGATGGTTGCAGCGGCCTATCGATCATCGGTGGAACGGGTGTACGACATAGAAGTTAGGGGCACAGAAGGCGAATGTGGCCCCGCGAGGGGCCAGCCCATGAATAGCCGTAGGTGCAACCTACGGACAATAA
>JBOGJX010000443.1:0-6432 GCA_050745285.1 Terriglobia bacterium | reverse complement strand
ACCGCAGACATCGCAACATGCGCGATGTCTGCGCCACCCACGGCAAAAATAACGCTTTCCCATCCGGAGGTTTGGGATGTCCAGGTTTAAAGTGACCGGATTGCTCCTCGCTTGTGCGATCTGTTTCTCCACCTGCCGGAACGGCCAGAGCGGCCCAAGCGGAGTGACGCTGATCAATATCAACGGAGAGAGCCACGGGCGCCACACGAACTAACGATCCGCTGGATATGTGCATCCGGGTACGCGCTTGCGCTATGAAGGTGGTAGCTTTGCGATGGGTGGGCGCGATCGCGGGTCTTTGGCCTTAGCCGAAAATCTCAGCAAGTGGCAGCGAAAATCCGGAGAGTAATTCCGGCTCTTCAAATCTTTCGCCCTCCTCTGCTGTGGGTGGTGTCCTAATTGTGTGTTGGTGGCTCAAGCAGAGAGTGTTGGGTTGGTCTGAATATGTGCTTAATTACCTCGGTAACAAAGTATTCGGATTTGAGTTCACCAGAATCGTTCGTGAAGGTTCGAGTTCTCAGCCGGACGAGAATCTTGTCTCCCTTTGAAAAACTTTCATCCCCCTTATTGATGGCACGCATAAACCGGTAATCTTGGATTCTAGCTGTCAGTCGAGACCCTCCGTCGGTAAAGCGCCACTTATGTTCGGGTTTGAAAGAAAGGCTTACGATTTCCAGAATGGCTTCCCTAGTGTTATCGAGTAAAGTTTCACCCTCACCAAGCTCTGGATTAAGACTGGGCAAGTCCTCTTCTGAAATACGTTCCGCCCTGTCTCCTTCGCTGCTTATGTCCAGGTGATCTATACCGTCTCGCGTTACAGGCGACGCCATGGTCGCCAGTGCGCGTCTTGAATTTGCATCCTCAGCCAAATCAAAAACATGCTTGGATACTGTTATCTCTTGATCTTCTAGGGTAATGGTGACTGTTCCTGCATCGGTGTTCATAGAAATTTGACTCTGTTTTGGTTTTCTCCCCTTGAGCCATCTAAGAAAACCAATAACACTTGCGGTTCCGGCGATAGGAATATTCCCGTAGAAGAACAGTGTGTCCAGGATTTCTTTTGCTTCTACTATCCTTGGGTGCTGAAGCAGGAAGGTTTTTGCAACTTCGATAATTCCTTGATTTACGACAAAGGATATAGGAAACGAGCCGCTTCTGAATTGACCCTTTACCTGTACCGAGACGGTAACTCGCTCCCCATTCAGCACTACATTTGCTGATTGCAGCAGATCACCAACTCCCAATATCGCAGGCGCAAGCTCGCGGACGTCCATTAGGCCAGCCTGTAGAGCTTCGCCGTCGTACGTTAAGGTGAATTCTGCTTCAGTAGCCACTAGGCAGTCATAATATCAGAAAGCGTCCAGATGTGATCGGTAATTCCGGCTTCCATTGCAGGCGTTACCCTCAAGGTTGAATGTACACGGCAAAAATTGTAAAACGCGAACCACAGCGCATAAGCGGCCCTCAGGTTTCTCCATTTCTTACTGAAAGCATTCGTCAGCCGGGTCATGCGGCGCATCCCCATGCGAATCGAAAGATTCTGCCTTTCAACGTGTGACGTGCAAATCTTGTTGAAGTCTGGTTTCCCGCATCTTGGGACCGGAACAGCGTCCACTACTTCGGCAGGTGAGTAACGCTGTTCGCCATCACGCGGGGCCTTGTAAACTTTGACCAGTTGCGCGAAGTCAACGCGCGTTCCCAAGCTGTAATCAACGGCGTCCCGATAAGCTGAAAACCCGTCCGTAGTGATCTGGAACCGTCCCCGCGTTGCTTCGTTGATCTTCTCAGTGAAAACAATCGTATCCTCTGCCGTTCGCTGGCCCAGGTGCCAAGAGATCACAAGCTTACTGTTTCGTTCGAGAGCTACAAAGCAGTAGGCGTCGCCGCGTAGCGGATCACCGCTCTCGTTGTTCTTTTCCTTACAGCCCACGTAACCCCAAATCTCGTCACATTGAACATCGCGCACGGCCACTTGCTTGATCCGCTCTTCCAATAGCCTTTCGCAGCGTTCCCCGGCCAGTACGAGCAACTTCAGGATGGTGTCTCGGTGAACGCCCGTCAGCCGCTCAACACTGCGCACGCTAGCTGAGTACGCCGCCCTGCCGTTATCCGTTGCGGGCGGAAGCGAGCCGGTGCGCGCACGTGTCGCATTAGTTTCGAAAGATTTCTTCAAAGCACTCGGAGTACAGCCATTTCGGGGCCGCGCCTTTACGCCGGACGAACAGCGTTTGGACGGCCCGCACGCCACGATTGTCAGCTACGGCTACTGGAAGCGATATTTGGGAGGCTCGAAGGATCTTTCGCAATTCCACCTGAGAATGAACGGCGGGGTTTATCCCGTGGTGGGAGTGACGCCGCGCGGGTTCGATTTTCCTTGGGGTGCGGTGCTTTGGACCGCGCGCGACGTATACCCGCAAGCGCGAAGCCGCGCGGCGCATAGCTGGGATTGCCTCGGGCGCGTCCGCAATGATGCAACGGTGTCGCAGGCGCGCGTAGATTTGGATACGATTGCGCAGAGGATTCACGCAGAATACCCAAGCAAAGTTAATCTGACGGGCGCGGCGGTGGTTCCGCTGGCGGATGCGATGGTCAGAAACGTGCGCACAGCTTTGCTAACGCTCTTCGGCGCGGTCATCGTGTTGTTCCTGGTCGCGGGCGCTAACGTGGCCGGATTGCTGCTGGCACGGACAGCGGCGCGACGAAAAGAATTGGCGGTCCGCGCGGCGCTGGGCGCAGGCCGTGCGCGGCTCGTGCGGCAGTTGCTGACCGAGTCGCTGGTGCTGGCTTTCGCAGGCGGCTTGCTGGGAGTTTTGATTGCAGCCTTGACGACGAACTTGCTTCCCGCGATCATTCCCGCAGATTTTCCACGGCAGCAGGGCATCGCCATCAATGCAGCCGTGCTTTTGTTCACGCTGGCCGCGACTTTGGCGGTCTCGGTGAGCCTGGGGCTTTTTGCGGCGTGGCGCACTGGCAGAGTTGATTTGAGCGATGCGCTGAGCGCCGGGTCTCTGCATTACAGCAGTGGCACACAGCGGCTTCGCAACGCGCTGGTAATTGGCGAGATTGCCGCAGCACTGATGATGCTTGTCGGCGCGGGGCTTTTGGGTCGCAGCTTCATGAACTTGATTTCCGTCAGCTCCGGCTTCAGCGAACACAATTTGATGGTTCTGAAGCTTTCCCCTGCTCCGTCAGAGCCATTGTTAACATCTTCGGCTCCGACTCCTCAGAAAATCGCGCGGAGAGCTCATTTCCTGGGTGATGCGCTGGCGCGCGTGCGCGCCATTCCGGGCGTTCAGTCTGCCGGAGTGACAGGAGGGGTGCCCATCGCGGACCCGAACGGATTCCCTGAAGGGGAGTTTTTGGTTCTGAATGGCCAGCCGCCACCCAAGAATTTCCATGACTGGGAAACCTTCGCGCTAAATCGAAAGCAGACCGGCGAGGCGGATTACTGCGTCGCGAGCGCGGGATTTTTCCGCACGCTGGGGATTCCGCTGATCCGCGGCCGGCTGTTCAACGCGCAGGATGGTCCTGACGCACTTAACGTCGCGGTAATTAGCGAAACGCTAGCGCGGCAGAAGTGGCCCAATCAAAATCCCATCGGACAGGTGATTGACTTCGGCAATATGGACGGCAATTTGAAACCGCTGACGATCGTTGGCGTCGTCGCCGACATTCGTGCAGAGGGGCTGGACCAGCCGCCGAGCCCGATCATTTACGTGGATTATCGCCAGCGTGGGCTGGGCGTTAACTCTTCACCGGCGATTGTATTGCGCACAGCGCTCCCGGCGAGCGCGATTGCTCCTGCGGCGCGGACAATTTTTCACGAGATCGATCCCAATAGTCCCGTGCAATTATCGACGTTCGCGGAAGCACTGGGCGGGTGGATGGCCGAGCGGCGCTTTTTGTTGCTTCTTGTCGGAGTCTTTGCTGGGGCTGTGCTGGCGCTTGCGGCCGTGGGGATTTTCGGCGTCATCTCTTACTTGGTTGCCACGCGCACGCATGAAATTGGCATTCGGATGGCGCTAGGCGCACAGAAGCGCGACGTGCTGCGGCTCGTCGTGGGCCAAGGAATGGTGCTAGCCTTGACGGGTTTGGGCATTGGAGTTGTTGGAGCGTTGGGCCTGACACGCTTCTTGTCTAGCTTGGTCTACGGCGTGAAACCGACGGACCCGCTCACATTTGCCGCAGTCTCATTGATCCTGATCGGCGTCGCACTACTGGCCTGTTACATCCCCGCGCGCCGCGCGACCAAGGTTGATCCGATGGTCGCCTTGCGGCATGAATAGCGTCGCGCAGACGATCGCGGGTGGCGCATACATTGATTTTAATGTATGCGCCACCTGCGATATCATCGTCGATCAGGACGACGCGAATTTCACGGCAGTCTTTGCCGTGATGCCCAGTTAACTGCGGGTCAAGCTCCCACTCAACGCCTTTCGGCGTCTTCTTCTTGCGCAGGAAGACGAAGTGGCCGAGCTTGGTGGGATAATTGCGTTCGCCATTCGGCGGCAGGCCGAGGGCAATCTTGGTTGAAATCGACAACCGCTGAATGGCGCGGCGCCGAAGACCACGCCAAACACGCCACCGGACGGCCCGCGGCCGAAACCAGATATTTGAGGTGCTCGCCCACCGGCTGGGTGTAGCCGAGCGGATGGTATTCGGCCAGCAGGTGGTTAAAAAGCGGCTCCTCCGCCGTGCGGCGCACCAGCCGAAATCCGAGCGGCCGCAGCGCGCTCAGCCCCACCCCGAGCAAGACGCCACGAAAGCGCCGTGGAAATGACGCCCGGTGGAAAGCGTGGAAAACTCAAAAAGCGACTTTCCCACTCTTTCCACCGGGCTTGGAAATCCGGCCAAAAACCAAGACGCCGGATTCCCACATTTCCACCGCGCCGACGGCGGGTTTATATCAACCGCAAAGGATCAACTCATGAAGCCCAAACCCAATTCCACTTGACCCGTCGGGGTCGTTTCAAGCAGGAGTAAGAACGTCAGCGTCGCTGCGCTCCGATCATGATGATTATTACGTTCTGGAATGGGCCATCACGATCACACCGGAATCACCCATCACCATCATCGGAATACATACGCGAGTGAGCGCGGTGGCAAAAATGAAGATTGCGGATTACTACGATGACGGGCGCCGATCCTGGTTCCGTTTCCACGAAAAGGGCGGAAAGCGGCATGAGGTTCCCGCCCATCACAATGCGCAGGCATACGTGGACGCCTATGCTGTTGCCGCCAAATTGAAAGATCGAGAGACCAAAGAACCGTTGTTTCGGAGCGTCAACCGCAAGCGCGAGCTCACGGACCGGCCGCTGAGCCGGGTGGAAGTGTTTCTGCCTCCTCAGCAGAATCTGTGGGTTAGTTTCTGGGCTTCTCTCCATAACGCTCTGGAACCACTAGGGTTAGCCGGGGATCGCAGCGCGGCGAATTGGTGCCCAGTTTGGTACGCAGCTGCCGAAGGCTGACCCTTTCGACTGGGTCGGCGATGTAACGGTTACATGCGGGAACAAGACGGCGAAAAAACAATGCCTACGATCCTTTCAATACGCAGGGATCGAGGCTGAGGGTACCCCATGCTCCGTCTCTCTCAGCTGCGCTTTTTGCGGCGCTCGTCCTGTGGGTCTTTTTTCGGCGTCGTTGACTTCCTTGCTTCTCCGAAGAAAGCACCCACAGATTGTGCTATAGAGCCGTGTTTCTTATGATTAAGCGGCGGGCGCACGGTCCACCACGAAGTGTGCAGGCCGCGATCCAGGAACCGCTTCTCGATGACCGCCAGCAGATGGTAAGCCGGGATGCAGAGGAAGATATGGGTTTGGGTGCGGCGTTCGAGGTGATGGAAGATGGGCCGCTCGGCCAGCGGACTGTTCATCGCCAGGGAGGCCGCCTCGACCCGCGTCAGCAAGATTTAGGTGCGTCAGATTTCATCTGACGCGCAGCCCTTCGGCGTCATTGAAGCAGGAAGTCGCGGGATGGCGTAAGGGCGGACCGTGTTGTCTCCTTACCGTAATGAATTGTATCCACCTGGCTGATCCTTTTTCCCAACTAGGCTAGTATCGATCAATTATTGCAGTGTGAAGACAGAAAAGCTAGAATCGCGGCTGTCTTTCGTTACGGTTTAAAAGGACAACTCAATGACCCTCAGTCGCGGGAGTTTGCTGCGCATCCTGGTCTTCGCATTGCCTGTTTTTTTTCTTCCTTTGCCGGCTTCAGGGCAAGGTTGAGTGTGCCAAAGACAAAACCCATCCGTGTTTGGTGGGGAAGGAACATACCTGAAGAAGGGCGAGTGGGAGTACGTGGCCGCCTTTCGCCACTTTAGATCAACCAACCACTATCAGGGGACGAACCAAGTTCCGGCGCTCAAGCCATTCGGTCCTATCAACACTCAGAGCTTGCTCAACCTGGATTTGACATACGGGTTGACGCCTCGCT
>JBOGJX010000442.1:0-3357 GCA_050745285.1 Terriglobia bacterium | reverse complement strand
GCTGGACAATATAGTCTGGGCTCCCATCCTGAGCTTCCTGTTCGAAATGCTTCCTCAGGAAGACACAGTAAATATCCCCCGGCAGAGACTGGGGTTTTACCATGGCTGGCCCCTCAAAGGGGCCTGTTCGCAATCGTTCAAAAGCAGGGCGAAGCATGCAAGCCACCCCTCACCCGCCCTCGTACCTCGGGCACCCTCTCCCCATGGGAGAGGGCTGTGGTTCCGTCGTTGACTCCTGCCCACTCCCAGGGGAGAGGGTGGCGAGCGGGGAAGCAGTGCTTCCCGCCGCGAGCTGGGTGAGGGGTGTTGGCCGGCATTGCCCGGGCACGACCAATTCGGGGAACCGGCTACTCCCGGAACTGTAAAACTTCTACGGCCACCCCGGCAGAGCCGGGGGAACTCCTAAACGCATTAGGTTCTGGTTGCGCAGCGTGATGCAGTGACTGTACAACCCGGTGAAACGAAAAAAATAATATGAGCAACCTCAAACCAGTTTATCGTGTGACTCTCAGCGAGCAGGTGGCAATGCAAATCAGCGCGATGATCTCATCTGGCCAGTGGAAAACTGGCGACCGTTTGCCTTCTGAAGCCCAATTGTGCAAGATGCTGCACATTGGCCGTTCCACATTGAGGGAAGCATTAAGATCTTTGGCCTTTGTGGGGATGGTTCATATGCGGGCGGGAGATGGCAGCTACGTGGGGGAGGGACCTTCCAAGTTTTTGGAGCGGTTATTTGCGCAGGGGATGCTCGCTACCGAACGTGCGGTGACGGACCTTTGTGAAGCGCGAATTCTGCTTGAAACGGAATTAGCAGCCCTTTGCGCCGAGAGAGCGACAGGAAAAGAGATTCAGCAACTTGCCTCTTTGGTCCGTGAAATGTGGGCAACCGGCCACGAGCGGGGCGCAGCCTTTCTCAACCTCGACTTGGAATTCCATCTTCGCATTGCGGATGCTTCAAAGAACCAGATCTTAGCCCAGCTCTTGCGCACGATTCGCCAGCTCCTCGAGGAATACATTGTGAAAAGCTTACGCCTCACCGACGCTCAGCAACTGGCCTGCCAGGGGCACGCGAAGATCCTCGAGGCGTTGAAGGAGCACAATCCGCAGAAGGCGCGCGCATCCATGCGAGAGCATGTGCGCAAATTCCAAAGAGGATATAAACTCATCATGGCTACCTCCGAAAACAGGGCCGAGCGATCCGGGAATTCCTCAACTCCTGTCTCGCGCTCCTGAACCTGCTCACCGCCAGCCTGGGGCGCCATGCCTCTGCCGGACCCGCATGGAAATCAAAGAAATACTGATACCAATTTTCGGTCAAACATAGGATTTAGGCGCGGGGCTGGAATTCATCACGGTGTCATTCTGAGTCGATTCGCTCCTCTACGAATCGCTCTGAGCGAAGCGAAGAGGCTCACGATAAACTCCGCGAAGAATCTGCTTTTCTCACGCCTTACAAGCAGATTCTTCGCTGCGCTCAGGATGACATCACCTGCAGCATCCCACTAAACGATCCCATGGTTGACGTCAAATTCGTATGAATATGGAGATTCCGTGAACTTTCCGGGGATAGCTGCCCGATGCTTCAGGTCAACGCAATCACTTCATAGTCCTTTACCACAGGCACTTCAAACTGCAGGCTTCTCCCATTTGTTTTGAAAGGCAGGTCGCGACCTGCTCTGAGGGCTCGCACGCTGGAAATCCCTTTGCCTTCTGATGCGGCAAACTCCACCCGCAACGGACCGACCGGATAGAACTCGCGTATGGCCGGCCGCGTCATGTTGGGATTTGTGTAATTCAGAATGTGAAGCGCGAAGCCAGGCTCCGTTTCCCAACCAAAGATTTCTATCATGCCTGGGCCCTCGACCGAGACGGAAGGCAGGCTATCCTCCAAGAGCCAGTGCACCGAATTACAAATCACCTGGCTAAGATCAGCATTACCAGAACGCCAGGCTGTTCGAGCAATATCACCTGGAAAATAAGCAATGCGCGAAGTCCCCTGCTGGCGGAGCGCCACGGCCGGCTCGTGGGTATTGCGAATGCGCGGATAAACCATCTCCGGCGGAAAGGCAGGATACTGCGGTATCACGCTAAGAACCAGCGAGCTGGGTTTGAGATGGCCCACGTTCACACGAAACTCCGGGCCTGGAAGTATTTCCGTATCCGTGAAGCCGCGCAGAATCGGATGGGTCTGATCAATGTGCATATAGCTGTTTTCGCAGGGGCCGATCACTTCCCCCGCGACGTTTACACCAAACAGGTCTGACAGACCGAAGTCCTCGCGCCGTTCGCCCCACTCGTTGTAGCGCGATGTTTCAAAGGTGGCGAGCACCGACCCGCCCGATGCAACGTACTGCCGAATCGCCTCGCACTCGCCATCTCTCAGATAGGCGGCATTCGGAATAAGCAATACGCGGTAGGGCTTGAGAGATTCGGAGCTCAGATTCTCCTGGTGGATGAAATCGAAGAGAAATCGCCCTTCGAGCAGAGAGTAGTAAAGACCCTGGAGATAGTCCGTCGGATCAATCAGTTCGCCGCCTAGCCGGCGTTCGCGCGCGCCATCCGAACGATAGAAGGCGATCGTGCTCTGCGGATACAGGACGGCGATGTTGGCGACCGAGCGCCGGTTGCGGAAATGCGGCTCGTTGGCCGCCAGCCAGTCATAGAATGAGCGGCCCGTTTCGCGCCAGCGGTTATCCAGTGGCGAGCCCCCAAGCCAGTGATACCAGGGCACCATGCCACTGGCAGTTACCTGCGCCATCCAAAGCGTGGCCTCGGCGGAAGCCTTGCTGGTGTGCCGCCACAGCGGCTGGGAAGTGTTGTAGGCGCCGATGACATTGGTAATCGTCCGGTCGCCCATCACGGATTTCGCCACGCGTCCCTGCTGCGCGCAGATCCAGATGGGCGTATTTCCTGCCCGGCCCTGATGGTCGGCATTAAACCATGCCGCCACTTCGCTGAGCCGCTTGACGTCCTTCACCGTCCGGATGCCGCCTCCCTGGTTGCCGACATAAACGGTATCGGGATTTTTCTCTTTGGCCACTTTATCCCAAAGGCTCCATATCCGGGCAATACGGTCCATGTAGACCTCGTAATATTTCCGGTAGATCGGGCTTTGAGCATCTGTGGTCTCTGGCGGAACGCCACCGGTCTGCTCTTGATAGATCTTCCTGCAGGCGGGACAGTGGCAGACATCGAGGGGGCCTGTGCTCGGCCAGCCGTTGGTGAAAAAGCCATCCGGCGCGTAGCGCTGATTGATTTCACGATAAATGGCCGGCATTTGATCCGTAAAATAGGTGCTAAACATACAGGTCTTGAAGAGCCAGGGGCACTCCGGATGATGCCGGGGCGAGCCATCGG
>JBOGJX010000441.1:0-4924 GCA_050745285.1 Terriglobia bacterium | reverse complement strand
GGGCTGTTGTCCCCTGCTTTTTCCACCCCTCTCCCTCTGGGAGAGGGTGGCCCGCGAAGCGGGACGGGTGAGGGGCCGGTTTCAGAAGTAAAACTTAGCCGCCAACTGCATGGCTCGTGGGTCGCGCGTGTTGTTCAGCTTACCTTCGGTGCCTGCGGTCGCTGCTGTCACGGCCTGTCCGATGCCCGGGGCCGACAGCCCGTTGCTGTTTGGACCCATCGCCCACTCGATCTGGTTGAACGTGTTGAATGTTTCCAGACGGAGCTGCAGCCGCATGTTCTCACCAAACTTAAAGTTTTTGAACAACGAGACATCCCAATTCGAGAAACCCGGACCGCGCAGGAAGTTCCTTCCCACGTTGCCCAGAGTTCCCGCAACGGGCGATGAGAACACCAACGGATTGAAATACTGCAACCCGGGATGGCTCGCGGAGGCGTAGATTGACCCGCCGTCATAGTTGGGCCGGTTAACCTGAGGACCGCTGACGACTCCCGCGTTGGCGTTGATGCTCAAATCCAAGGGCGGACCGCTTTCGGCAGTAGTAATCCCACTGACCTCCCAGCCGTTGGCCGCATACTCCAGGAACTTATTGTTCCGGTGGAAGCTGGGCAGATCGTACACGTAGGTGATGTTAAAAACGTTGGTGCGGTCATACCCGGCAACCGCCCGGTCATAGTTCGGATTCCAGTAGTAATCGACCCGGCTGCCCTCTCCGGTGTCGGCACTCCCTCCGTAGTCGGAATCCGTGATATCCATCGCCTTGCTGTAGGTGTAGTTGGCATTCAGCGTTAAGCTTCGGTGGAACCGGCGCGTGATGCTCACTTGAAGTCCGTTATAGCTGCTGTTGCCGCCGTAGGAGGTGTAGTTGATATCTGTGTAGCCCTTATAGGGCGCATACGCAGCCGCTGGTAAGGTTTGGGTCAGGACCGAACCCAGCGGCAGTTCCTCCAGATACTGCTGATATTGCTCGTGGCGTCCCTGGTTGCCGATGTAGGAGATATCAAGGGCCATTTGCCCCGGCAGCGCACGCTGAACTTCAAAGCTATAGTCATAGTAAGTGGGAATCTGGCCCGCCTGGGAGAAACCCAGAATTCCGACCGGATATTGCACCCCCGAACCCAAAACGCCCGGTGACAGGTTGTCCACGTTGCCGTTGTAAATCGTCGGCGTATAGGACAGGGGAGGATTCCCCAGCATGTCAAAACTGTTGGCGTTTTGACGGACGCGCTCGTAGAAAATGCCGCCTCCGCCGCGGAGGGCTGTCTTGCCGTCGCCAAATGGATCAAAGGCGAAGCCAAAGCGCGGTCCGAGGTTGTCATAGCGGTGCTTGGCATAGCCCAGCGCAATTCCGCCTTTGCCCTCCTCAATCATGCCGTTATAAGGATTGCCGCTACCCGGAATGATGCTGCCCTGCGTCAGGCCGGGCGCAGTATTGATGCTAACCGCCTGTGCCGGATTGTAAGCCGCCGGATCAAAGTAATTCTCAAAAAAGGGCTTGACCGTGTAGGTTGGGCCCAAATAGCTCCAGCGGAGGCCATAATCGAGCGTCAGCTTGTGGTTAACCTTCCAGGTGTCCTGGCCGAACAACTCGAGTTGGTGGTAGCGGAACGCACCGAAGAACACACCATTGGTCTGCTTGACGTTTAGATAATTGCCCAGCAGCATGTTGGCAACCTCAACGCCAGCGCCCGCCTCAGCCTCGTTACCCGCGCTGTTGATGTTCTGCGAGCTGCCAGAGAAGTCGAAGTTTGGAGCATCGGTCCATGCCGGCTGCTGTCCCGCCTGGTTGTAATCAAAAAACACACCCGCCATGATGGTGTGCGGTCCGGAAACCTTGGTCACGTTATCGGTCCAGTCGTATGTTCTTGCTTCGCTTAGCCATCCCGGCGGGAACACGCTCATGCCAAACGAGCCTTCGTTGCAGCAGGGCCCGATTGTGGGGAACCTGTCGGACAGGTTCGAATTGGGATAGAGTTGTTGGAAGGTAAACCCGAGGCTGTTTAAGCTATAGCTAGACGCGGCCACGCTGGGCTGGATCGCAACCTCTTGCGTGAGGTGGTTGTAGCTGAAAATCGCCTCGTTGGTCAGCGTGGGCGTGATCACGTTAACCAGGTTCCACTCCCAGCTCGATCCCGGCTTCTTGCGGTACATGGGCAGAATGGGCTGTTCGAGGAAGCTGAAGATGCCGGTTGGCTGCTGTTCGTGCTGAGAGTCGTTCACCCAGCGGAAGAAAAAGTTGGTCTTAGGGCTTGCAATAAAGTCAATGCGCGTCACAAGCTGAGCCTTTTGGAACGAGTAGATATTTTGGAACGGGCATTGTGCTTCATACGGCTTGTTCTGATTGGCCAGCGAGAAGCACTCGGGCTGGTAAAGTGGACTCACCATGTTCTCGAACCCCTTAGCGTTCTTGCTGAAAGCCGCTGTGGGGATCTGGTTGTTGGCGTAAGGCACGCCGCCGTTGATGTTGCCAAACGCATCGTACGTGATGGTTCCCGGCTGGAAGAGCTGGCCGTAGTACACTTGCTGACCGCCGATCGTCAACGGCGTCTTGCAGCTGGAAACGCTGGCGGAGGTGCAATAGCTCAACGGTTGGCTATTCCCAGGTTGGTTGCGAAGGAGTGAAGAGAAGTCCCCCGACAGGAAGCCCTTATTTGGCACAATATAGTAATGGTTCGTCGGCAAATTGCCCTGCGTCGGTTTGAGGGCGTGGGTTCCTTCGTAGTTGAAGAAAAAAAACAACTTGTTCTTGTAATGGGGTATGGGGATCGGTCCGCCTAGGTTTCCCCCCCATTGGTTGAAATGCAGGGTAGGAGTGGAAGTCTGCGATGCCATCGGCAGAACGTTGCCGCTGGCATCGTGCGTGTTGAAGTAGGGGTTCGCATCGAACGCCGTGTTGCGGTCGAACTCCCACAAAGTGCCGTGGAACTGCTTGGTGCCGCTCTTTGTGTTTACAGCAACCAGCACGCCTGGGTTGCGTCCATATTGGGCGTCAAAGTTGTTCGTCAGCACTTGGAACTCGCCCACCGCGTCCATGCTGAGTTGCGTGTACTGGCCGTCGTTGGCCCCCACGTCGGTGTTGACAACTCCATCGAGAAAGAAATTGTTCAGACTGCCCTTGTTGCCGTTAATGTGCATATCGTCCGTTTCGTTGAAGACCAGACGAAAGGAAGACATGTTGTCCGAAACAATGCCAGGGAGCGTCTTCATCAGCGTTTCGAAATCACGCCCGTTCTGACTGATCTCGTTGATCTGCCGCGAGTCAATCGTCATGGAGTGTTCGGACGTGTCAGTTTGAATCAGCGATTGTTGCGACGTGACGGTAACGGTTTGACTTGCACCCCCCACAGCCATCACCATATTGCCCAGACCAAGCTTCTGGTATGGGTCCAGGTTCAGGTCTCCGCGTACCAAATCCCTCATCCCGGGGGCGCGAACCGTGACCTTATAAACCCCCGGCCCAAGCGGCTGCAGCACAAAGAGACCGTCCGTACCAGCTTTCGTTTCGCGGACAACACTGCCCTTGGCTTGGTCGGTCGCTTCCACCGAGGCCCCGGGAATAACCGCCCCTTTCGCGTCCACCACCGCGCCTTGAATGCTCCCGCTGTTTTGCGCCCAAAGCGGAACCGTGAATAAAAATACACCCGCGAGAAGGACCAAATTGCACTTCAGGCCGAACTGCCTCATGGCTACCTCCTTGGCTAAGCTCCTTGCGCTGTTGCCAACTAAAGCACGAACTCGCTCAAAAGCATCATAGGGCATCTCATCCTCCCATCTCATTCTTTTGGAATTCACACCTGACTTTTGACAATCTGTCGATGTGGCTACGGTTTACACAACCTGGGCTTCCGCAGAAGCTAAAGCCAAAGGCTCATGATGGCCATCGGCGCTCAAAAACTGGGGCCAAAGAGGCCCTAATGGTTTTGCAGTTCCTTCCGCTTTTGGATCGGGTATTTCAAGGAAATTTTAATAATGCTACCCGGTCAGACACTTTGTATTTCTTTAGCGAGTTTGTCAACGTTAAATCCGTTATCTAACAGTACATCTCAATTAAAATGAACGACTTATAGAAAAGTTACAGTTGTACGTTAACGGCGCGATTAATTTAGGATAAGATTAGAGGCTGTTGTTGCCTATGGGTTGAATTGGTAGAATGCATCCGATGCAAGCCGAATTAAAAGACGATCTCGAAAGGGCGGAGTTGCAGTCCATCCTTTCTTCGGGAATCTTTGCAAAGTCGCCAAACCTTGCAAAGCTGCTGAGCTACCTTTGCGAAAAATACTGGGCGGGCGACATCGAACATAACAAGGAATACAACCTCGCAGTGGAGGCTCTCGGGCGGCCCGCAGACTTTGACCCGTCTAGCAGTGCAATCGTACGCGTGGAGATGCACCGGCTCCGTGAAAAACTTAAGAAATTCTACGAAAATGAAGCTTCAGACCACCAAGTTGTGATTGCGCTTCAACCGGGGCGGTACGTGCCGCAGTTCATCTGGAACACTCACAACGCTTCGGTCCCTCAGAAGGAAAGCAGCCAGATCACCGTTCGGCCGTTTGAATCCACAAACGGCGTCCCGCTGGCTGAGGCAACTCCGCCGGTGATCAGCGATAATGCCGGATTGGCCGGAACGGTTCGGGTGGCTGCCGCGGGCGAACCCCGCCGTCGCGCCTCCGCAGTGCGATTGCTCGTTGCAACCGGCGCGGCGCTGGCGCTTATCCTGGCTGGCGTATTTGCCTTCCGGAGTTCCGGCGCCATTCGAATCCCGAAGGCTGCCGCGGCCACTGCTGCCACGAGCCGTGCTTCGCCTGCTGCAGCCGCCGCCAGCCGGACGGCCGTCCGCATCATCGCGGGATATACCCGGAAAAACTATGTCGACCGCGCCGGAAATACCTGGAGCGCAGATTCTTACTTCCAAGGGGGGGTCACC
>JBOGJX010000440.1:0-4362 GCA_050745285.1 Terriglobia bacterium | reverse complement strand
GTCTGTAACCCAGGACTCAAGAAGAACTACTACTGCTACTACTACCGCAGAGTTTTAAAAACAAAACTCTGCGCTACATCATCATTTTTATCTTTCCGGCGCAGCGCTTGCTGACCGCTGATGGCTGATCGCTTCTTTTAATGTCTAAAATGCCGCATTCCGGTAAAAAGCATCGCCAAGCCCAGCCGGTTGGCGGCGGCGATCACCTCATTATCGCGCATCGAGCCTCCAGGCTCGACGAAGGCCGTTGCGCCAGCCTTTGCGGCTTCTTCGACACCGTCCGGAAACGGAAAATACGCGTCTGAGGCCACCACCGTCCCCTTCAGATCGTGGTTCAACTCGCGGGCCTTCGCGGCGCCAAGGCGCACCGAATCCACGCGGCTCATCTGCCCGGCGCCTACGGCCGCGAGCGCTCCATCTCTGGCGTAAACAATCGCGTTCGATTTAACATGCTTCACTACCCGCCAGGCAAAAAGTAGCGCTCTATCTTCTTCCGCCGTGGGCTGACGGTCCGTAACACATTTCCAGGCCGATTCGTTCACGCCTGTGGGGTCCGGCGTCTGCACCAACAGCCCCCCACTGACGGCCTTCAATTGCAAGCCAGCGTGCGTCTCCGCCGGAGCATCGGGCATTTCCATTAAGCGCAGGTTCGTCTTTCGCGCGAGAATTTCGAGCGCTGCAGGCTCGTATCCCGGCGCGGCGATGGCTTCCACAAACAGCTTTGCCAGCTCCGCGGCCGTAGCCCCATCGATCTTCCGGTTGAAGGCAATTACCGATCCGAAAGCGGAGACTGGATCGACAGCCAGTGCACGGTCGAAACTTTCCGCGAGCGTCTTGCCGATGGCGGCGCCGCACGGATTCGTGTGCTTGATGATGGCCGCCGCAGGCTCCGGGAACTCGCCGACCAACTGCCAGGAGGCTTCGAGATCAACCAGATTATTAAAAGATAGCTCCTTGCCTTGCAGTTGCCTCGCAGCCGCGAGACCATGCCGGGCGGCCGATGGATCACGATAGAGTGCCGCCTGTTGGTGCGGGTTTTCGCCGTACCGCAGGCTCATGATCCTGGGAAAGGCCAGCCGCAAGTTTTCAGGTAATCCATCCCCGGCCGCCCTTCTCTCAAGTTCGGATGCAATGGCAGCGTCATAAGCAGCCGTGCGGGCAAAGGCCTTGCGTGAAAGGTGGGCGCGCGTTTTGCTGGAGAGCGCTCCCGCGTTCTTCCCGGCCTCTTCGAGAATTGCAGAATAGTCCTCCGGATCAACAACCACGGCCACGTCATCAAAATTTTTTGCGGCGGACCGGATCATCGAAGGGCCACCGATATCGATATTCTCAATCAACTCCGCCAGCTCGACGCCTGGCTTGGCGGCCGTCTTCTCAAACGGGTAGAGGTTGACAGCAACTAGGTCAATATATCTGATGCCCTGCTCCTCGACCTGCTTCCGATGCTCCGCGCTGCCGCGGATCGCAAGAATCCCGCCATGGACCTTGGGATGAAGCGTTTTCACCCGCCCATCCAGCATCTCGGGAAAGCCGGTGAGCTCGGCGACGTCGAGAACTTTCAGGCCGTGTTCTCGAAGCAGTTTCGCGGTGCCACCGGTCGATATGATCTCCACCCCTAAAGCGGCCAGGCCCTTGGCAAATCCGGCGATCCCGTGTTTATCACTGACGCTGATCAGGGCGCGTGTTATCTTTTTCATCCAGACTCCCAAATATGAAGGATTATCAAAAATGGTTTGAAACAGATTAAGAATTTTATCTGCTCCTGGAAAAAACAGAAAGGAAATTAAAGACGGTGGCAAGGGACAAGCCCTCTTCATTTTGGATTTGCAATTCTGGATCGATCGTAGGGGCGCTGCTTGCTGCGCCCATGGATAGCCCGATCGGCTGGTAGCGCGGCGCGGCAGAGCCGCAACCAGACCAATGTCATCCTGAGCGAAGCGAAGGATCTGCTTCTGCTGGACACCGTCTTGGAAAAGCAGATTCCTCGCTTCGCTCAGAATGACATGTGCTGGAAATCTTGCTGAAAAACAAGAATTCACAACCCTGCAATGCAGAGTTTTGCCTTTAAAACTCTACGGCATTCCGGGTAGCCACGGCGCGGTTTCCGTGCCGTGGGGTTTTGAAGGCCCACGCCACACAAATCGTGCCGTGGCTACCTCTCAGAATGACGTCTAAAAAGGGGTTTCTGGCGGTCGGCTGAATCACTCAATCGTGTGTTTTGCAAGCCCCATATACACGGCCAATGAGGCGCGTGGTTTGAAGCGAGCAAAAGGCGTTGCGGGGCGGAAACCCCGCAGGTATGATTGACCCAGTTATGCGAGTGGGTCGGGAGCAGAAAGTCGATTTCCTCGTGGCCGGGAGCGGCATTGCGGGCCTTCGCGCCGCCCTTGAATTGGCCGCCCGAGGCTCTGTCCTGATTCTCACCAAAGACGACCCATCGGAATCCATCACCCGTTACGCAAGCGGCGGCATCTTCATACCGCAGGCCGACGACGAGAGCGTTGGGGTGCATGTGCAAGAAACCGTACGGCACGGCGACGGGTTATGCCGCGAGGACGTGGTGCGGGCGCTGGCCGATGAAGGTCCACGCGAAATCCGCCAGCTTTGCGAATGGGGGGCGCGTTTTGAGGAGAGAAACCACGCGGCTCCGCTCCTGGCGGGGGGGACAGCGAGGCGATCCGGCCTGCTGCGCCCTGCGGGCGGTTCCACCGGCATGGAAATCCTAAGCGCTCTCACGACAAAGGCTAGAACCCTTTCTTCACTGAGAACCAAGGCGGGATCCATCGTTCTGAACCTTCTTGTGGAAGATGGCACGGTTTTGGGGGCCACCTATCTGGATGAGGCCAATGGCTCGCTCCGTACCGTCCGATGCAATGCCCTTCTGCTCGCCACGGGCGGCCTTGGACAGGTGTATGCGGAGACGACCAACCCGCCCGGCGCCTGCGGCGATGGAGTCGCGTTGGCGTTCCGCGCCGGCGCCCTGCTTTCGGACATGGAATTCGTTCAATTCCATCCCACCGTCCTGTGCGCCAAGGCTGAACCTCGCTTGATGCTTTCCGTAGCGCTGCGAGAGAAGGGCGCACATCTTCGCAACCTTGAGCTCGAGCGGTTCATGCTCCACTATCACGAGGCGGGAGATCTCGCTCCCGCGGACGTGGTTTCGCGCGCCATCCTGTGCGAGATGGAGAAGAAGCGAAGCGGCTTCGTCTACCTTGACCTCACCGGACTCGACCCGGGCCACGTGAAGAGGCGCTTTCCCCAAATCTACGCCGCTTGCATGGAAAACAATATTGATATCACGTCTGACCTTGTGCCCACGCGGCCCGCTGCCCACTTTGCCATGGGCGGGGTGGCCGCCAACATCGACGGCTCGACAAGCCTGCGCGGGCTTTATGCCGCGGGAGAAGTAGCCTGCACCGGCCTGCATGGCGCGAACCGCCTGGCCAATAATTCCCTACTCGAATGCCTGGTTTATGGCGTGCGCGCCGCCCACGCCATGGAGGCGGACGGAGCCGCGGCAAGCTTCCCGGCGCCGCCCGCGGCCCAGGCCGCGGCTCCCCAGTGCGCGCCGCCCCCAACCGGCGTGGCGTCGCTCGACGCCGTTGCCGCCAAGCGGGAAATCCGCCGCCTGATGTGGGAGAGCGCCGGAGTCATCCGCCACGGCAGCAAGCTGAAAGAAGCGGCAAAACGCCTAAACGCCTTAGCGCTTCCACAACCGGACGATCCCGCCCGTTCATCGGTCGAAATTGAAAGTCTGCTTCAGGCTGCCCGCCTCATCATCCACTGCGCGGAAGCGCGCAAAGAAAGCCGCGGCGCTCATTACCGCACGGATTACCCCCTGAGGAATGATTCCGAGACTCCCAAGCATTCCTTCGTGTCTAAAAATTGCTCAGTCTACTTCAAGTAGGATGCTGTTGCCCAGGACAAGAGCAAGCCTAGACCGGGAGGTAGCCACGGCGCGGTTTGTGCGCCGGGGGCGTTTGGGAATCGAAAGGCCCAAGGCACAAACTTCGTGCCGTAGCTACCATTGCGTGCAATTACGGGCATTATTTTTTTGTCGCATGTGTTACGTATTCTCCCTCACCCGGCGCGGCGGCCGCTGGCCTCTGCCGTTGTATGAATATCCGCCGGGCATCGCGTTGCCAGCTTTTTATTGCGGTGCGAAGATTTTAGATATGTCATGCTGAGCGGAGCGAAGCATCTGCTTTCCCCGCTGACTTACAAGCAGTCGGTCACGTCGCTATGCGACACCCGCAAAGCCTGAAAAGGGATATGGAAGGGCATGGCTTTAGCCATGCCATCAGGAAGCCGCTATTGCCACTCTCCCGCTGCGGCGACGGACGGCGGGCCGCCCGTCGCCGC
>JBOGJX010000439.1:0-9682 GCA_050745285.1 Terriglobia bacterium | reverse complement strand
GTCATCGCGATCCTTCGACGTGCCCTGCCTCAAAATGTCCCCCCAAAACACATCGCCGCACTCCAACTCCTGCTCCCCTCCTCCATTCCCCCACTCGATCCCACACCCACTTTGACGGAACCGTGCCTACGCCAGCAACTCGCTGAAAGGAGCCTCTGCAAACCATCATTCTGAGGAGGCCGCCGCGGCGACTGACGAAGAATCTCGCAACCCATTGATTCAATACAAAAGCAGATTCTTCGCTTTGCTCAGAATGACAGATGAAGAGCTTTTCCACCAAGCTGCGCCTACAGTTGCACCCCCAAAGCGGCGCAGGTTATGCTCAAAAACTGTAGCCGACAAGGAGACGCCCCCGATGGATTCGAGGCATGCCCACGCCGCCCATTACTTGCGATACATGCACCGCCTAACTCATCTTTCGCCGCAGATGATCATTTACCTTTCCATCGCCGCGGCGATCATCATCGCGCTCGGCATCGGATACGGCATCAAACGCCTTCTCCGCCGCTGGAGGTTGAGCGCTCGAACCCCCTCGGCTGATCTCGTGTTGGCGGTTCTCGAGCAACTCCCCGTCCCACTGCTCCTCCTGGGAACGCTCTACGGGATCATGGAGTTTCTTACTCTGCCGGGCAGATTTGAAAAAAGCGGCTCCGCGCTGATTTTCGCGCTGGTGGTTGCGGTCATCTTCTACTTCCTCAGCAAGGCTGTGGTTGCCTTTCTGGTGCACGTGGCGCAGCGCAAGCCCACGCTTGAGCGCATTACGCAGCCATCGATTTTCGTAGCGCGCCTCCTATTTATTGTTCTCGCGGTCATCATCATCCTGCAGAATATGGGCGTGGATTTGCTGGCTATTTGGACCACGCTCGGCGTGGGCAGCGTGGCCATTGCCTTTGGATTACAGGAAACCCTGAGCAATGTTTTCGCCGGGCTTTACATCATGGCGGATCAACCTGTAAGTCCGGGGGATTATGTGAAGCTGGATTCAGGACCGGAGGGTTATCTGGTCCGCACCGGATGGCGCGCCACCGCTCTGCGCACGCTGGGCAATAACATTGTGTATATTCCCAACGCAAGCCTCGCCAAAGCCGTGATCACGAACTACTCGAAGCCGGAAGATCGGATGTCCCTGGCAATTCCGGTGAGTGTGGCGTATGGAACGGACCCGGCCAAAGTGGAAAACGCGCTGCTCGAAGTCGCCCGCGAGGCCGTGGCCGCCGGAGTGGACGGCCTTCTCGCCCACCCTGAGCCGTCGGTGCGATTGATCCCGGGGTTTGGCGCTTCCTCGCTCGATTTTTCTCTGGGCGTTCAGGTGCGCCGCTTTGTTGACCAATACCTGGTGCAAAGCGAATTGCGCAAGCGGATTCTCGATCGGTTCGCCAAGGATGGCATCGTCATGCCATTCCCAACACGGACGATCCTCTTGGACCCAGCCGTCCAGGCCGCGCTCGAATCGCTCAAAGGGCGTGAGGAGAAGTCATGAGGTGTCACGTTTCACGAAGTAGTAGCCACGGCACGGCGTTTGTGCCGTGGGCTTTTTTCTTCGATTCGTAAAGGCCCACGGCACGCAAATCGTGCCGTGGCTACCACCACCGAACACCGAACACCTGCCTTCCTCACTTCCCCGTTGTGAAGCGCTTCTCTGCCTCAGCCCAACTCACCAGGTTCCACCACGCGCCCACGTACTCGGGCCGGCGGTTCTGGTACTTTAAATAATAGGCGTGCTCCCAAACGTCCAAGCCGATCACGGGAAACTTGCCCTCCATCAGCGGATTATCCTGATTGGCTGTGGAGATGACTTCGAGTCCGGAAGACCCCTTCACCAGCCACGCCCAGCCCGAGCCAAAACGCGCCGCCGCCGCCGCGTTGAACTTCTCTTTGAAGGCCTCGAAGCTATCGAACGTGCTCTTAATGGCATCGGCGAGCTTGCCTGAAGGGTTGCCCCCGGACTTCGGCGCCATGATCTGCCAGAACATGCTGTGATTGGCGTGGCCGCCCCCGTTGTTCCGCACGGCCGTCTTGATGCTGTCCGGCACAATCGCGCAATTGCTCGCCAGTAATTCTTCCACGGTCTTGCCCGCGAGCTGGGGCGCGGATTCGAGCGCCTTGTTCAGGTTGTTGACATAAGCACCGTGGTGCTTATCGTGATGGATCTCCATCGTCGTCTTGTCAATATAAGGTTCGAGCGCATCTGCGGCATAGGGCAGCGCAGGAAGTGTAAATGGCATGATGCCTCCTTTGGCACTGGTTGCGGATGACATAGAATCCTCCTTTGAATTCAAGGCGGACACCGGCGCTTATCTCAAGCGGGGAGATTGCGCGGTCCGCCTGACCTTTCAGATGATTTTCCCCCGCCTACACTTCTATTATAGCCCCGCCATGGCAAAGAGGATTTTCGATTTTGGAAACGCATCTGCGTTGTTTAACCCAGCCTTCAGCGATCACTGTGTCCTGGTGCACAACGTAGCTTTGGCCTACTTTATCTCCAAGCGCTTGCAGGAGACGCCACCCATCTTGAGAAGCTGAGCGTCATTCGTCAGCAAATCAGCGTTAAGAACCATCGCCGTTCCCAGGACGATCGCATCGGGTAGTTTCAGTCCATCTTGACGGCGAATGATGATGGCCGTGGTCTTTACAGAATCTGTCAGGCCAACCACAGTGATTTCGGATAAGAAGCCTCTGATTGGCGTTCCGCCGCGGTATCGAGGGAGGGGTAAGAAAGCAGTTCCATCTCCGTGATGACTGAAGCAAAATAAAACCCCGGAGGCAGGGGTTGAGCCAGCCGGCCACCAAGCAAGTAGAGGATGGCGTTGGTATCGAGAACCGCTCTCAATGCCACTCACTCCTCAGCCTGACTTGGTAATTTAACGGGTCTTCGGTGAGGGAAATAACTCCGCTATAACGAGAGGGGTCGGCCTCCCGTCGAGGGTAGCCCTCCCCCAACTCCAGATAACGTTCGATCTCAATCCAGTCGGCGTAGCTGATTTGAACGGCGACCGGCATCCGGGCCTCATCAGTAATAATCTTCTTTTGAATCTCCTGAATCCATTGCTTAGCCATATCCGATTCCCTCTTCGCTACCTCTGTTTAGCATAGCGTTTCTCATCCAAAATCCAAAATCGAAAGCCTAAAAACCGGAGGGTGGCGCGAGCGGGGGGATCAGCTCGAACCCAGGCCGCGTCTGATAAGCCTTCAAATAACGCCGATAGGCCGCGCCGGTTGGCCGACGGCTTCCTGTCGGGGGCGGATAGCCCCCCATCGAGTCAAACGGCAGCGGATTCACGCTCCGGGCAAACGCCGTGTTGGGCTCGCCGTCTTTCGCATAGCCCCGCGCATAAAGGAAGAAATCCCGCTTCCAACCCGTCTTAACGGGCGGCAGTCCCACCGCGCTGAACGTCACTGTCATCTCGTCGCCGGTGGACATGGCGACCAACTGATTATTGCCACTCACGAGCAGTGGACGCACCCGGCCGTAGCGCGTATAAGGTCCGCGCGCAGGGTTCCAGGGCGCATGCGTCATCAACCGGGCATAGTCAAAATAATCCGGCCGCAGATGATTGGGATCGGTCTTGACCGCGGAAAACCCGCGGTAGTGCAGGTTGGCCAAAACCAGCGGCAACGCGAAGGAGGGGTTGGTTTGCGATTCATCCGTGGTGAAAAATATCTGGTCCCAATAGACGCAGAGATTGGTAGCAATACGGATGTGGTGATCGGGCGTGAGAAACTTGCCGGTCAGGTCCACGCGCATGGTGCGATTGGTTCCGCTCGGCAGGCCCATGTCAGGAATCACCGTCACCCACTTTCCGGCCTTGTCCCGAACCTGAAGATAAGGATCGGTCATGGTCAGGTGATGATTCGCCATCAGGGCGCGCGAGGCGTTCGAATCCGTCCAGAAAACCCAGCCTTTCAGCCACAGCGCCACGCGGCTCGCCTGCGGGAACGCGCCCAGATCGAGCGTCAGCGAATGAGGCGCCGCCAAGCCCAGGATGCGGTTGCGGCGGAAGCCGGTGGGATAGCGCCCGTCGGCGTGGCGGATCAAAGGCAGCACGTTGCGCCCGTGATCATCCACCGCTGAAACCGGGAAGCGCCGATTGCGGACCAGGAATAATGCTGGCGCAACGGGCGTGGGGCTGTAAATCTCATTGGAGTAAACATCTTCATTGCCCGGATGGTCCACTGCGAGCAGCCGAAGCTGGTCGAAGTAATCCACCTCGCGCATTTCGTCGGTCAACTGGAAGACGTAGTCTCCATTCCGCGCCTTAAGCCCGCCGCCCAGGCGCACAAGCTCCTGCGGATTAGGCCGCAGATAAGTGCCGTCCGGCGCAAGCTCGCCGATGGGCGCAGCGCCGAGGATGTCGGTGAAGAAGACGAACCGCTTGCCATTCCAAACGTAAAGGAACGGGCAAGAGCTGGCCAGGCGCTCCGACTCTTTCACGCTGATGGACGTGTCCGTGGCCACATCCACAGAATTTTGCACTACTTGGTTCGGCCACGTCACGCGCACCACGTCGAGCTTCGGGAGGCTCCCGGTGAATACACGCACCGAGCCCTTTGTGGCCAGAACTTTGTCATAAAAATTTCCGTTCTTCAGTTCGATAATGTCGCCAATGCCTTGCTTGTTGCTCTTATAGCCTTCGAGCTTGACTTGAATCCAATGCGGTGTTGGACCTTGCCGCTGAAACGCGATGAGTTGGTCGCCTCCACCGGGAAGAATACTCAGGAGGTCTAGGTCGCCTGGATGGGATAGCCACGTAGGCTTCAGCGATCCCTCATAGGCTCCATTTGGCAATCCGCCGATAACGCCGGGCACAGGCCAGTGGGGTGAAAATTTCAGCGGAACTTCTTTGAATCCGTTCCCTTGATTCAGTAGGGCGCGCCACATTCCGTGCTGGTCCTTGACCAGCAGATCGTCGAAGCCGTTGCCGTCGAGGTCCGCCACGGTGCCAAGCTGGGTATTCATGGCAAAGTAAGGCGGCTGGATGACCGGCAAGCCGGCCATTTTCTCGAAACGGGCATCGCCGCGATTCAACAGGATTGAATATCCCCACGGCCCAAACAATGCAAGATCGAACTTGCCATCGTGATTGAAGTCGCTTACCGCGGCCTCATCAGCACGCGAGTCGGCCAAATCCACGCCCGCCTCCTGCGTGCCATCTGTAAACTTATCGTCACCCTGGTTGAGAAAGAGCAAGGGATGACCGCCGTCGCGGACGAAAACCAGGTCCATGTAGCCGTCGTTGTTGAAGTCGGCAAAGACCACCTGACGCATGTGGCCGCGAGCTGATTCGAGGCCTGCAGACGCTGTGATATCTGTGAATGTCCCGTCCCCATTGTTCCGATAGAGATGTGAAACCATGGTCGGAAAACTGTTTGGGACTGCAAAGGGAACTCCAGAAGGGCCTTTGCAGAGATCGGCATACGCGGTGACCACAAGATCGAGAAACCCGTCGTTATCGAGATCCACCGCCTTAACATCCGTGTCCAGCTCGCAAGGGTTACTTTCGATCCCAGCCTTCTTCGTAACATCGGTAAAAGTTCCATTCCCGTTGTTCTTGTAAAGCGTCACACCGCCAACACCCACCACAACCAGGCTTGGATGGCCGCTGTTGTTATAGTCTACGAATTCCGCCGCGACGCTGCCGCCCGGACCCTCCACACCAGCTTGCTTCGTCACGTCTGTGAATGTTCCATTCCCGTTGTTGCGAAGCAGATGATTTACGCCATCTCCGGTTCTCCCGTCCGCAAAGTAAATGTCGGGCAATCCGTCGCCGTTGTAGTCCCCCACAGCGATCGAACTTGCCAGAAAACCGGGGATGGGCGTTGCTGTTACCCCGAAGGGGCGAGGGCCCGGCACGTAGTGGGCGGGCAACATGGAAGTAACGTTCTGAAACACCAATTCTTTAGGAGCCTGCGCCGCCGCTTGCCCCACGCTTCCCGGCGGCGCGATATTCACCTCACCGTATTTGCCCGCCTCGAGCGCCGGATATTGCAGCGAAACGTTGGGCACTTTGTTCCGGGTTGCCATGTTCATTGCGAGGTATTTCTTGGCCTCGGTAGGGTTCTTAAGGCGATTCAGGATGATGAAACAATGGAACGTGGCCGCCACATAGAAGTTTTGCGTCTTCGCGTAGCCCATGACCACGACATGGCGGAAAGCGCCGAACGCGGGCTCCATCTTGTGCTCGGCGAAGTAAACGTCGCCCAGGTTAAACCACGTGGGCGGGTCGTTCGGGTCGCGCGCGATTACGAGCTGAAGCTCGCGCTCGGCGTCCGGGTAACGAAGCTCGTGCTTATAAAGAATGCCCAGGTTGTAGTGAATCGCCAGATTGCCCGGCGCCATCTGCTCCGCGGTAGTAAGTTCCTCCAGCGCCTGATTAAGCTGGTTGGTTTGAATCAGCCCTTGCGCTAGATCCAGATGATCGAGCGCCGCGGCATGGCCCGCAGCCACCACCTTCTTGAACGCATCGACCGCTTCCGTGTATTTCCCCTGTTCGTAATAAGCCTTGCCCAGGCCGCGAAGCGATTGAATTTCGCCCGCCATGAGCGGAGCGCCCGAGTTGGGCGCGCCGGCGTTCACCCCAGCCGCAACGGGCAATGTCCGCGCCGCAGCCTCCGCTGATGCCCGCCACTTCCCAACCGCCAATGCAAGGGCCGTCACCGCCAGAAGCGCGGTCGCGCCCACGATGATCCTTACGATGCGGAGCTTGTTTTTATTGCCGCTGGAGGACGTTTTATGCACAGAGGGGGATTATACAACGACTGGGTAGGGGAGGTAACGGACCTGGACGATGAATGGTAGCCACGGCACGATTTGTGTGCCGTGGGTTTTTGCAGTTTTTGCAGTCCCACGGCACAAACCGCGTGCCGTGGCTACCACCGGATACGCCAATTCGCTCAGAAAAAAGCTGCGAGGCCGGTCGCTACGGAGCCGGCCAGGCAGAGTTTATGATGTGATAAATAGAAAAAGCCGCAGAGTTTTAACAACAAAACTCTGCGCTACACGCTACTTCGGCGGCTAAAGGCCGCCCTACGCCTCAGAAGTAGAACTTCAGCGCGAACTGGATGTTTCTTTCGCCCTGCGATCCACGAATCTGGCCAAAAACCGAGCTGTTGACGTTGGTGTTGGGCGTGCTGAAAATTGGCGTGTTGGTAAGGTTAATGAACTGAGCGCTGAACTGGAAGCGTTTAGCTTCAGAAATGGGAAAGTTCTTGGCGAGTCCAAAATCCAGGGTGCGCAAGCCGGGGCCTCGCACGGAGCCGGTAGAGCAGCTCCCGAACGTCCCGGCGGCAGGTTGGGCGAATGCCGACGTGCCAAACCATGTAACGCCTGGTCCTACGCCCTGAGGATAAGTCCTTGGGGCGATGCAATCGGCTCTGAAGCCGCGGCTGTTGGTCCCGGATAGGTCTCTCCCCGAAACGTCCAAAGCAAAGCCGGTGTGATCGGTGAAGATGCCGCTCATCTGCCAGTCCCCGAGAACGGCTTTGGCGATCTTATTTGCGCTGCTCCCGAATCGCTTACCAGAGCCATACGGCAGTTGGTAAACGTACGAGAAAACCAGATTGTGCGTGTTATCAAAATACGCCGGCCCCCACTCGGCCGCTGAGTCGTATACGTTCTGCCAATAATAGTTGTTAGTGCTCGTCTGGCCGCCTTCGCCGTAATAGCCAGTGTTGTCGGTCATGGTCTTTGAGTAAGCGTATGAGAGCTGGAACTCGAGACCTTTTGTCAAATGCTTTGAAAGACTCACCTGCAAAGCGTCATAGGCCTGATCGCCGTTCGATTCCGTGCCGGAAATCTGGCCGATTGTGTTGTAGAGGAATGTATTCCCGGCAAGGTAGGGGCTGCCGCACGTCGGGATCGTGGAGTTGTGAAAGAACCCAGCATCAGCAGCGGTGCAGCCGCCCGAGCCGACAAGGCGCCGTTGGAAATAGGGCATGGGGTCCATCAGATGCGTGCCATGCTGGCCAAGGAAGCCGACGGAAAGCAACATCTGGCTGGGGAACTGATGCTCAATGCTCAGGTTCCACTGCTGTACCTGGTCAGGCTTGACGTTTGGATCCCAAAGACGAATGTTGGTTTTTGCATACGGGTTGGTTGTGGCCGTCAGAACTGAAAGGCCCTGATCTGAGGTCGAGCCTGGGAAAAAGGCCAGGGTGCCCGTCGTGTAATCGCTCTCAAATTCGGACTGGAACGGTGGGTTCAATGGAAGGCGAAGGTTGGTGCCGGTGCCTTCAAGGAACGATGAAATTGTGTAAGCGCCGCGCACGATGGTGCTTTTGCCCAGGATGCCCGGCGTCCACGCGAATCCGATGCGGGGTTCGAAGTCGCGGTAATACTGGTTGTACACGCCCCCTGAGTTCGTGACCACGCAGTCGCCGGCCGGCATGAGCGTCGGGCAAGCTCCCACGTTAGCTCCGCTGGCAAATTCCTCAACACCGCTGAAGGCAGAAAAGTTTGCCTGGCGGGCAAAAACTTCGGACCACGGCTGGTTATATTCCCAGCGCAGCCCGAGATTGAGCGTCAAAGAGTTCGTGGCGCGCCAGGTATCCTGAACATACGTTCCAAGCACCCAGCTTCTCTGGCCCCAGGTTCCGCTGGAAAGACCCAGCCCGACGGTGTTCGGTAATCCAAGGAACAAATCTGCTTCCGAAAATCCCTTGGAGGTGGGGGCGGCGGGGTTAGGTCCGCCGGTATACTGGCCGCTGTAATCCAGCAAGCCAAACTTGCCGTTATTGCCGGCATAATAGGTGTTGATGGCTTGCCGCTGGGCATTGAAACCCATGTGGATCACGTGGCGACCGTGAGTGACGATCAAGTCCATGGACGGTTCCAACATGGTGTCGGCAAAGAGTTCCTCCGAATCAGAGGATCCAAGGCTGTTGGCGATGCCGCTGGCAAGGTTAAGCGCCAGAAGTCCCGCGCCGTGAGCGTTGCCGTCAGCAATGCCGAGCTGCTCAGCCAGGTTGCCGACGCCGGTGACCACGCTGCCGTTGTGCAGAAGAATCCGGTTCACGCCAATTTTCGCATCCACAACCATGGTTGGGCTAAATGTGTGCGTCCAGTCGATGAGGCCGCCGTGAAATGGAGAGTTGTTAAAGCTCTGGCCATCAAGCGGAAACGTGTTAGTCCCTGGAATCTGTTGGAACCCCTGCGAGTAGCTGCCCCACAGATGATTCTTGTCATTGATCATGTAGTCGATCTTGATGTCGCCCTGGTCGTTGTTGGTATAGCTGTGCGCGGTATTCAGGTAGTTGTACTGCAAGTTAGAATTGATGGGCGTAGGATAAAATTTGGAAGCGAAGAGCTTCTGCGCCACCGGATCGATCATGCTGGCCGGGATTTGATTATTCAAAAACGGCTGGCGCACGGCTCCGGGATTTGCGGGCGCAGTGCAAGGGCCGGAAGATGACGCGCAAGGGTTATAGAGTTGAATCGCCCTCAGCGTCGAACCGGAGGGGGCTGGATTGCAAATCCCGCTGGCGTTAAAGCCCGTCTGGCAAACTGCGCTGAAGTCTCCGGCGCGCTCCGCTGGCGTCATAACGGTGATGAAGCTGGTGGTGGGCGGATTGTCGAGCCGCTCGCCTTCGTAATCCACGAAGAAGAAAAGCTTGTCGTGCTTGATCGGCCCGCCGAACGTCGCGCCGAACGTATTCCAGCGCAGGCCGGGCTTCGTCTCGCCCAGCC
>JBOGJX010000438.1:0-9220 GCA_050745285.1 Terriglobia bacterium | reverse complement strand
GGGTATCGAAAGCCACGCCGACGTTGCAAGTGGTGGTGAATCCACCGCTGCGCCGCGGCTCCGCGATTCACGACCGTGTCTTTCAAGCCCTCCATGCCCTCGGCGCCGACTACGTGCGCTATGTACCCTGGCTTCCCTATCCCAAGCTCGGAGTCGCCGAGTTGGAGCCTCCTACCAATGGCAAGACATCCTGGGATTTTTCGCTCATCGATCCGATGATGGAAGACTTTATGAACGCGACGGCGGGTCATTCCGCCATCATCAACTTCAGCACGATTCCTCAGTGGATGTGGAAGACTCCACAGCCTGTATCCTATCCGGCCAACCCAGACCAAGCCACTTGGCACTACGAACAGGGAACCGAACTCCGCGACCCAAGCATGAAGGAGGTGGCGGATTATTACGGCCGTCTGGTGAGCTGGTACACGCGGGGTGGTTTCAAGGATGAATATGGCCAGGAACATACCTCCAACCATCACTACAAGATTGCCTGGTGGGAAATACTCAACGAGGTTGATTTCGAGCATCACATGACCCCGGAGTTTTATACCCACATTTACGACGCGATCTCCGGTGCGATTCACAAGGCAGATCCTAAGATACAATTCGTAGGGATGGCGCTGGCTGCTCCATCCTCAGCACCCCAGTTTTTCGAGTATTTCCTGAATCACAAGAACCACAAGCCAGGTATTCCGCTGGACATGATCTCTTATCACTTCTACGCCTCTCCGGCCGCGGATGAAAACCCCGAGGCGTGGCAATACACGTTCTTTGACCAAGCCCGCGGCTTTCTGAGTACGGTGCGTTACATTCAGTCCGTTCGCCAGCGGCTTTCACCTGAAACCAAAACCGATATCGACGAGATCGGGGCCATTCTTCCGGGCGATCCACAGGGCAAGTTGCCAATTCCCAATTCTTACTGGAACCTGTGTTCATCCATGTATGCTTATCTTTACGGGAATCTCGCCCGCCTGGGCATTGACGTGGTGGGTGAGTCGCAGTTAGTGGGCTATCCGTCACAATTTCCGAGCGTCTCCATGGTGAATTGGGAGACGGGCCAACCAAACGCCAGGTTTTGGACGCTGAAGCTCCTACGCGATCATTTTGGGCCAGGCGACAAGCTGGTGGAGGCTCACGGCAGCGTTCCCTATGTCTACGCACAGGGCTTCATCGCGCCGGATGGAAAGCGCAGCGTCTTGCTGGCCAACGAACGAAACCGTTCCTTCAGTGTCACGATTCCGGGCGCCACCAACGGGACGGAGGAATATGTCGATCAGACTACCGCTGAGCAGCCGCCTGCCTCGGTAAAACTCTCGAGCGACACCGTAACGCTACGCGGATTCGGCGTGGCGGTCGTAACCTTGCCGCAGTAGGCGCGTAGCAGCGCCGCCCACGCGGGTGGCGCACACATTGCCGCCTTTGCGATGTGTGTCCTTTAGAAAGCGCATGAAAATGGCGTAGGGGTGCTGCTTGCTGCACCAAACGTCGGCGGGCGCAGCAAGCAGCGCCCTTACGGAGAATATCGCAACCAATTTATTTGCAGCGCGGATTAATTCTCGACCGGGCGGCTTTTCCTCCTGTTGGCGGCAGCTATGCCTGGCAAGGAAAGCCGCGGACCCGAAAGGCGCAGGTCTGCGCGATAGCCTCCGCTCCGCCGGGTCCACCGCCCGATTCCATCTGCCCCCCACCGCTTGTCTTATGGTACGCTTCAAAGAATGGTCCGTTACCGGGAATACGAGATTACCTTTTTCCCTCCTCTGACCCCCATGGTCAGACTACTCCTTATTGTTACGGGAGGGGCCTTTGTTCTGACGTACTTCCCCCTGAAAATTGCCCACTGGCAACTGCCCTATCAAGTCTTTGGCCTCACTCCCTACGCGGTGACGCACGGTTTGTACCTTTGGCAGCCGTTCACTTATTTGTTTCTCCACGCCGGATTTTTCCACATCATCTTCAACCTCTACGTGCTCTGGGTCTTTGGCCCGGATGTGGAGAACGCGTGGGGCGGCAGGCAATTCCTTTTCTACTACTTCCTGACGGGCGCGGGCGCGGGTGTCGTGGATGTATTGATCGGCCCGAGCAGCGGCGTGATGACCATTGGCTGTTCGGGCGCTCTCTTTGGTGTAATGCTCGCCTACGGCGTTCTCTTCCCAAACCGGATCATCTATTACCTCGTGATTCCCATGAAGGCGAAATGGTTTGTGGCGATCATGGCCGTTATTGAGTTTGTCGATCTTCTGGGATCGCCCAACTCGGGCGTCAGCTACATTGCCCACGTCAGCGGGCTGCTGATTGGGTATCTTTACCTTCGGGGCCTCGGGCTGCCCTTCGGCCTTCGCCACCAATATGATGATTGGCGGCGCGCGAGGCTGCGCAAGCAATTTGAGATCTACATGCGCGACCAGAAAAAGAAGGACGACACCGACCACTGGATCAATTAATCAAATGTGGATGATTCCGGCTGCGGCCGGCCCAACAGCTCACGTGCCCCGCGCCTTAACAAATCGTCTGCCAGGGATGACCCCACGGTCTCGGGATCGTTTGCCGGGCCTCGCCCACGGCAACGGACCAGACGCTCGCCATCCGGACTTGCCACCACGCCTGTGATCTTGATTGAGTCTCCCTCCCGCTTTGCGTAGGCCGCGATGGGAGTCTGGCAGCCGCCGCCGAGATGTCGCAACATGGCGCGCTCGGCGCGAACGGCGAGGCGAGTGGAAGGATCGTCCAGAGGTTCGACGGCGCGCGCGGTTGGCTCGTCGCCCCGCCGGATTTCAATTGCCAGCGCGCCCTGGCCCGCAGCGGGGCATATCTGTTCCGGCGAAAAATATTCGTTGATGCGACCCGTCAGGCCAAGCCGGTGTAGCCCGGCAGCGGCCATCACGATGGCGTCGCAGTCACCGCGCTCAAGCTTGCGCAAGCGGGTATCGACGTTGCCGCGCATGTCAGCGATTTGCAAATCCGGACGCAGATGCAGCAATTGGGAGCGGCGGCGAGGGCTGCTCGTGCCCACGCGAGCGCCGCGGGGAAGATCGAAAATGCACGCTGCCGTCGCGCCTTGGCGCACGATGAGCGCGTCTCGTGCGTCTTCGCGCGGAGAAATGGCGGCGATGTAGAGTCCATCGGGCTGATCCACGGGCAGATCCTTCAGACTGTGGACGGCAAGGTCAATACCGTTTTTGCCGCGCTGCCCGCCCGCAACCAGCGCTTCCTCAATTTCCTTGATAAAAATACCCTTTGAATCGGGCTGAACTAGAGATGCGGCGGAGAGCCGGTCGCCCGTGGTCGTGATGACGCGGATGCTAACTTCGAAGCCCGCTTCGCGCAGCCGCCCGCACACCCACTCCGCCTGCCAGAGTGCGAGCTTACTTCCGCGGGTGCCAATGGTGAGAGGCATAAAAACAGAGACAAGAGACAAGAAAAAGCTATCTTTCCTTTGCGGAAAGGTTTCGTCGTAAAGAGTTCAGCATTTTACGCATTTCTTCCATGAGCGCAAAAATGCACACCGTTTCGCCATTGGAGCAGTATCCGAGTTCCATCCTCAGTCTTAGCTGTGTGTCCAACTCTGCGAGTGAGCCTTCCGCGTGGGAAACAAATTGAATAAATTCTCCGGTGGTGTGCCGTGCCTGGCCCTCAGCAACATTCGAAGGAATCGACACCGCAGCACGCCGCATCTGCGAAATCAAGCCAAACCTTTCCTCGCTCGGAAGCTTCCGCGTGATTGAGTAAATGAGTTTCGCTAGCTCGATCCCTTTCTGCCACACCACAAGATCACGATATCCGTATCCCATTTCCGCGCGCATTCCCTTGCTGGTCTCTTGTCACTTGTCTCTCGACTCTGGTCTCACTCATTCACCCCGAAAATCTTCCGCACCATCTGGACCAGGGCGCCGCGCTCCGGCTGGCTGGCCACACTCTTGAGCTCCGTGACCGGTCCGTGAAGCACCTTATTCAGGATGGCCTGCGTTAGGCCGTCCACCGCCTGGCGTTGCTCGGGCGTGAGGGTTGAGAGGGGGCCGTGGAAGCGCTCGGTCTCCTGTTCGCGGATACGGCGCAGGCGCTGCTCGATAGCCACGATGGCGGGGGCGACTTCGCGCGACGCCAGATGGCGCATCATTCTTGTAGATTCCTGGCGCAGGATTTCCTCCGCGCGCGCGGCCTCGCTCTGGCGCTGTTTCTTGTTGGCCGCGACCACCTGCTCGAGGTCGTCAATGTCATAGACGAAAGCGTTATCCAGATCGTTGACGGCCGGGTCAATATCCCGCGGCACGGCGATATCTACGAAGAAAATGGGACGGTTTTTGCGTGCAGCAAGAATCCGCTCCGCCTGCTCTTTGTGAATCACGAAATGCGGAGCTCCGGTCGAGCTGATGACAATATCAGCCTGATGAAGATGATCGAAAATCTCGGCGAAGCGTATGGCCTCGCCCTCGAAGGCGCGGGCAAGCTCCACAGCACGATCGTAGGTGCGGTTGCTCACGAAGATGCTCTTCGCGCCGCTCGCCGCGAGGTGGCGCGCCGCAAGTTCGCTCATCTTGCCGGCCCCAAGGATGAAAATGGATTTTCCCTCGAGGCTTCCGAAAATCTTCTTGGCCAACTCCACCGCAGCGTAGGATACGGAGATGGCCGCGCTGCCCACGGCGGTTTCGCGCCGCACGCGCTTCGCCGCCGCGAGCGCGTGGTTTACCACGTCATTTAACTCGCTCTTGATGGCTCCTGACTGCCGGGCGATGGCAAACGCCTGCTTCACCTGGCCGAGAATTTGCGGCTCGCCGAGAATCATGGAGTCAAGGCTCGCGGCCACGCGGAACAAGTGCTCGACCGCGTCTTCCTGGCGGCGCCAATAGAGGTGGGTTTCGTACTTGGCGAGGCTGCAGTGATGAGTGTCGGTCAGAAAAGACCGGATGAGGGGCTCCGGATCGATCCCCGGCTCTGCGTTGGCAATTACCTCCACGCGGTTGCAGGTGGAAAGAATCAGCCCTTCGATGATTCCTTCGCGGCTTATGAGATCAGACAGAACAGCAGGCAGGCGCGATTCCTGGATGTTCATCCGCTCTCGCACCTCGACGGGCGCCGTCCGGTGATTGATTCCTGCGAGGATTAAGTTCATAACCGAAAATACAGAGACGAGAGACGAGTGACAAGCGAAGTTGGATGCTCTCACTCGTCTTTAGTCTTTTGCTGCTTGTCTCTCGTCTCTTGCTTCTTGTCTCTGCTCTTAACCCGAATTCGTAAGTTGACCCACTCCAATTTTAACTAAGCGTTGCATTATCAGTGCCTTAAGCTGTTAAAATCCAACTTCGCGCAAGTTGGATTTGTGCCACCTAATTTGCTGAAAACAAGCTGGTTACATCTTATATTTCATAGAGTTTGGCTAAACCCTTTGTTTTCAATTTACGAATTCGGGCTTAATGCAACCGGCTGATGGCCGGGAAATAGCCGTGCTGTGAACTTAGGAAGCTCACTCCCAGAAATGTGATCATCATGGCGGCAAAGCCGAAAATGGCCACGTAAGCGGAGCGGCGGCCGCGCCAACTGCCGCTGAAGCGGGTTGAGCTGAGCAACAGATAGATAAGCCAGGTAAACATCGACGCTAGAATTTTTGGATCGAGCTCCCATGCGCCCTGCCACTCCCGGCTGGCCCACACGCATCCGGTGAAGATGCCCACGCTCAGGCAGATGAGGCCGAAGACGAGGGAGCGGTCATAGAGCCGGTCGCATACTTCAAGCGGTGGGAGCCGGGCGTAAAATGCCTTGGGGCGCTTTGACTTCAACTGCCCTTCCTGCAAGAGGTATAAAACCGCGGCGGCAAAAGTGAGGAAGATTCCCGTGTAACCCAAAATCATCGTCGAAGCATGCACAATCAGCCACCCGCCGCCCAACGTGGACGGCGGAAAAGGACGCTTGGGATTCAACGCCGCGGCCAGAGTCATGACAAAGACGAAAGGCAGCATCAGCGCCCCTAGCCACGTATTGCGGTAACGCCGGTAGGCCACGAAAAAGGCAAGCGTCACGTTGAAGGCCAGAAATGAAAGCGCGCTTTGAACGTCCACCACGGGCAGCCGGTCGAGACGGAATGCCGCCTCAACCAGCGCGGCGCCGTTCAACACGAGACCGGCGGTGAAGGCCATCAGCGCCGGCGAGCTTATATCGGGCCGTCCGCGCCCGATGGACGGAATCGTCAGGACGATTCCAAGCCCGTAAAAAGCCAGCGCGCACCATAGAAGACCTGGATGCATCATGAGTTTCCGTCAGACTATAAAGTATAGCATTAACAGGAAACGGCCATCCGCTATTGGTCCACGCCCGCCCCACAGCGCGCGTGTATAATTGGCGATAGCGGCGGCGGGGTTGTGGCCGCCGCGCATGCACGATGAAAGGACCTTGCCATGTCTGGACTTGCCAGTAAGACTTGCGTTCCCTGCCGCGGGGGCATCCCGCCCTTGAAGGGCGCCGAGCTCAGGGCGCTTGAGAACCAGGTAGCGGGTTGGAGTGTTGTGGACGAACACCACCTTGTGAAAACTTTTGCGTTTTCTGATTTCAAAAATGCGCTTGAATTCGTCAATCGTGTGGGAGAGATCGCCGAGCAGCAGGGCCATCATCCGGATATCTTTCTCACTTGGGGAAAGGCCGAAATCAAGACCTGGACGCACAAGATTGACGGCCTGACCGAGAGCGACTTTATTCTGGCAGCGAAGATTGACCAGCTATCCTCATAGCAAGCGCGGGGCGCCGTTACGAGGAAAGACCGCAGAGTTTCAAAGGTAAAACTCTGCATGGCAAGGTCGTAAATCCTTGTCCTCAGGGGAGAGAATTTAACGAGAATGAAAATTATCAGCTTGGGCGAAATCTTGTGGGATGTCTTCGAGCACGGTGAGCTTCTGGGCGGCGCGCCATTCAACTTCGCGGCTCACATCCACCGTCTAAGGCATAATGTCCTCTTCGTCAGCGCGGTCGGGGAAGACGACCGGGGAAGCGCGGCGCTCGAAAAGATGAGGGAACTCGGTCTCTCCACCCGCTTCGTCCAGCGCACCCCGGACGCGCCAACGGGAATCGTGCCGGTGAATTTGGATTCCACGGGCCAGCCGCGCTTTGTGATACAACGCCCGGCGGCGTATGACTTGCTGTCGCTCACGGAGCGGGAAATTGCCGCGCTATCCTCGCCCGAGGCCGAGTGGATTTGCTTTGGCACGCTTCACCAATGCAGCGCCAACGCCCGGCAGGCGCTGGCGGCGCTCCTCGAAGCCAATCCTCACGCCCGGCGTTTCTACGATGTCAATCTGCGCCCCGAGTCTTACGACAAGGCTTTGGTTGATACACTACTTAAGGAATCCACCGTCGTGAAATTGAATGATGAGGAAGCCAAAACACTGGAGGAGATTTTCGGCGAAGATTCAGTTGGCATCGAAGAGTTCTCGAGGAGCCATGCGAAGCGTTACGGATGGGAAGCGGTGTGTGTCACCCGCGGAGCACGGGGATGCGCTATTCTCGTGGGCGAGGAGTATGTGGAAGTTGCTGGTTATCCTGTCACCGTGATTGACACGGTGGGATCGGGCGACGCCTTCTCCGCCGCCTTCCTGCACGGCTTGGCGAATAACTGGCCGCCAGCGGAAATTGGCGACTTTGCTAATCGTTTGGGAGCGCTCGTCGCCGGCCGCCGCGGCGCCATCCCCCCCTGGACCATCGAAGAAGCCATGGCGCTGTCGAGGCAGGGCGCGGATTAGCTGCGATCAATCATGAACGCCCGGCGGCGGCCCCTGACGGTTTCGAACCGGGCCATGTGGATCATCCAGGTTATACTTTTTTGCGCAGCGCCTTCGACGCGGCAATTCAGATATCCTCACGCGGAGCCTTTATGAAGCTCGGTCTGGGTCTTTACCGCCATATGTTGACGGCGGAAAATTATGACTTCGCCAAGCAGTGCGGTTGTACGCACGTTGTCGCGCACTACGTCGACTACTTCAATCAAGGGAAAGATAATGAGCGCGAGAACCAACCCACCGGTGGGCAAGAGGGTTGGGGACGCGCGGGCGATCCGGAGGTGCTCTGGACGTATGAAGAGTTGGCAGCCCTGAAGAAACAGATCAATGCCGCTGGCCTCGATCTCGCGGCCATTGAGAATCTCGATCCGGCGCATTGGTACGATGTGCTGCTGGATGGTCCGAGGAAAAAGCAGCAACTGGAAAATCTGAAGGCCCTCATCCGCAACATGGGAAGGGCGGGGATTCCGGTTCTCGGATACAATTTCTCCATCGCCGGCGTGGCCGGAAGAAGCAAGGGACCTTATGCACGCGGAAAGGCAATTTCAGTGGGCATGGGTAACGTGGATCAGACGCCCATCCCGAACGGCATGGCATGGAACATGGTTTACGATCCGCGAGCGGCCGCCGGCGTGGTTCCCACTGCGACATCCGATGCGTTGTGGCAGCGGCTAAAGGATTTTCTTGATGCCGTGGTTCCGGCCGCCGAAGAAGCGGGCGTTACGCTCGCCGCGCACCCGGATGATCCGCCAGTACCCGTGTTGCGGGGCCAGCCGAGGCTTGTCTATCAGCCGCGCTTGTACCAAAAGCTGCTTGACCTGAAGCCGAGCCCGCGCAATGGCCTCGAATTCTGCATTGGCTCACTCGCCGAAATGACGGAAGGGGACATCTACCAGGTGGTTGATGAATACAGCCGCCAACACAAGCTGGTTTACGTCCACTTCCGCAACGTGCATGGCAAGGCGCCGCACTACCATGAAATGTTTGTCGACGATGGGGACGTCGACATGCGCCGCGTGATGACAATCCTTAAGAGGAACGGCTTTGACGGGGTGCTCGTTCCCGATCACACTCCGCAACTGACCTGCGGCGCGCCGTGGCACGCCGGGATGGCCTTCGCGCTCGGCTATATGCGCGCCATTTTGCAGCAAATTGAGCGCGATGGCTAAAGTCGCCGGAAGAGTAACGTGACGAAACACGCGCGGCGGCGCGTTCACGCTTTCTCTTGCCCTCTTCCGTGCGTTACAGATAAAATGACCATACCGGTTACATCACAGGCCCGTAGCTCAGCCCGGTTAGAGCGCTACCTTGACACGGTAGAGGTCAACGGTTCGAGTCCGTTCGGGCCTACCATTTAACCCTTTGGATTTCTTGACCTTACATCTATTCCACAAAACAAGGCATTTCTGATGGATTCGATAAAAGCCGCAGAGTTTCAAAGGCAAAACTCTGCGCTACAGCCC
>JBOGJX010000437.1:0-7490 GCA_050745285.1 Terriglobia bacterium | reverse complement strand
GAGGAAACCAAAGGAGTGGCCTGATTCGGCGGCGTTAAAACCCCGCCTTTCCGCGAGGGCAAATCGCTTCATGAATAATCCCATCTAGGCGACGGGCGTAGCAAGCAGCGCCCCTACGAATCTCGTCCTTGCTCAGCGAACGCATTTACGGCACGGATGCCAACGCCGCCGGCTGAATCTGAACCAGCCGTGGGCTCATGGCCGCTTCAATCGGGCCAATGGCGCTCATCCGCGGCCCGGCGAAGTATTCTGGCTCGACCCGCGCCACAACGTCGTAGTCTGACGCTTCGGTGACAGTAGCCCAGCGGTAATCTCCGGCGCGCGGTTCCGGGCCATCAAAGTCGTTGATAAAAACCTGGCCGTCCACTTCCGGAGCCTGCGATTCCAGGCGACCCCGGAAAAGCAAATCCGTCTCCGCCGATCGCCCTTCGACTAGCACCGGAATCCGCTTCCCAACCAGCATTTTCAGCTTGCGGCGCGAAATCCCGCGCTGCAACGCCAGAAGCTTGCGGCGGCGATTGTAGGAGTCCCGCGAAGGCACCGGATCCGGCAAGCGGAAAGAAGTGCTTGACTCCTCATTCGAATAGCGAAACACGCCCAAGCGGTCAAACTCCGCCGCCGCCACAAAGTCCATCAGCGCCTTGAAGTCATCTTCGCTTTCGCCAGGGAAGCCCACGATGAAGGAAGTGCGCAGCGTCACACCGGGGATGGCGGCGCGAATCTTTTGGACCAGCTTCAGAAATTGTCCAGCGTTCGACCCACGACGCATGGCCTTGAGTATGGAACCGCTTGCGTGTTGAAGCGGAATATCAAAGTACTTCACCACCTTGGGCGAATCGGCCACGGCCTGGATCAGCGCGTCCGTGACGCGATTGGGATAGCAATACAGAAAACGCAACCAGACCAGATCCGGAATGCTGGATACTTCTCGCAGCAGCGCGGCCAAGCCGTCGCGCAGCCCGAGGTCTTCCCCGTAACTGGTGTTATCCTGCCCAACCAGCGTCAACTCGCCCACACCCTGGCTCGTCAAATTCTCCGCCTCCCGCACCACGGATTCGAAGCGGCGCGAGCGAAATTGGCCGCGCATCTGCGGAATGACGCAGAAAGAACAGGTGTGGTCGCAGCCTTCCGCAATCTTGATGTAAGCGGTGTGAGAGGGCGTTGAAAGCACGCGCGGGGTGAATTCGTGGTAAAGGTAGGGATCGGAGACGGGCGTGAATTCCCGATCTGCCTGCAAAAGGCGGCAAGCGTCCACGATCCGCTCAACCTCGTTCGTGCCCACGACGCAATCCACCTCCGGCATGGATTCGAGGATCTGCCTGCGGTAGCGCTCCACCATGCACCCCGCCACCACAAGCCGTTGCGCCGCGCCCCTCTTTTTGTATTCGGCCATCTCAAAAATGGTGTCAATCGACTCCTGCTTGGCGGGACCAATAAAGCTGCACGTGTTGACGACAATCACGTCCGCCTCGGAGGCGTCAGACACGGCCTCGTATCCCTCACGGGCCAGCATTCCAAGCATGACCTCGCTGTCTACTTGATTTTTAGGGCAGCCTAAACTGATCAATCCCACTTTAGGCATAGGGTCTGAGGGCCTTTCAATGGCGCGGACAAGAATTCAACGCAGGTAAAATTCTAGCATATATAGCGGGAGGGCTGGTAAGTGATGAACCACAAAGACACCAAGACACGAAGAAAGGCTTATATGAGCCTGTACTTGGTGTCTTGGTGTCTTTGTGGTGAAATGATTTTAAGGCCCTGGATTATTCTATCCGCAGGGCCTGCATGGGGTCTATCGAGGCGGCGCGCCGGGCGGGAACGAGCGCAGCCAGCGCCGCACAAACAGCGAGCACCACAGCGGCCACGCCCAGAATATACGGATCGTGGCTCTTCACGCCGTAAAGCTGGCTTGCCATCAGGCGTCCCCCAGCGAGCGCCACCGGAATTCCTATCGCAAGACCAATGCCAAGCTGGATCAGCGCCCCGCGCAGCACCAGCCACAACACATTGGCGCGGTCCGCGCCGAGCGCCATGCGGATGCCGATTTCATTGGTGCGGCGCGCCACGGAATACGACGTGACGCCGTAAAGCCCTACGCAGGCCAGGATCAAAGCAAGCAGGCCGAAAAGCTCGGTGAGCCGCGCGATCAATCTGTCCTGATTGAAATTGTTGTCAAGCTGCGTCTTTAAACTCATCATGTCGAGGATGGTGAGGTTGGGATTGATGCTGGTCAGCGTGCGGCGGACGGCCGCCTCCAGGTTTTCCGGCCTGCCGGCAACGTGCAACTCGATGTCGCCGATGTACTCCGCCTCGACGAAGAATGAGAGCTTGGGGTCCTTCGGCATTTGCAGGAACGGCATGAAGTACGTGGGATAGGCGGGCACTCGCGCGTCCTGATATTTTGCGTCCTGCACAATGCCCACGATTTCCCTCTCGCCGCTATATTTCGCATCACCCATTCCAAAATACTGACCGATGGGGTCCTGTTTGGGGAAGAACTTTTTGGCGAAGGCTTGATTGACGACAGCGACTGGTGGCGAGTTGGACGTGTCCTGATCGCCAATCGTGCGGCCGCGCAGCATCGGCGTGCCGATGGTTTCGAAATAGTGCGGACCGATGCAGTCGAGGGAGGCGGTGTCGCGCTCTTCGGCCGACCGGCCTTCGATGTGAAAATTGAAACCCCAGTTGTCGCCGCGCATCGGGCTGTAAATCGAATGGCTGGCGCTGATCACGCCGGGGATTTGCGGAAGGCGCTGCTGGAGCTGCTGGTAAAGCCCGTAGAGCTGGTCGGGTTTGTAGCCGGCAAGGGCCGGATTAACTCTCACAATCAGGCGGTGTTCCGGCGTAAAGCCGAAGTTCTGATTTTCTACGTTGCGCAGGCTTTCGGTGAGCAGGCCCGCGCCAATCAGCAGCACCACCGATAGCGCCACCTGAATCACGATGAGAGATTTCTGTGGGAGAGAGGAGCGGTCGCGCGTGGAGCGGCCCGCTCCGCGCAGCGCGTCGGCGGGGTGGGCGTGCGAACTGACCCAGGCGGGCGCGGCCCCAAAGATGACGCCGGTCACCAATGAAAGCAGGAAGGCGAAGCCGAGGACGGCCAGGGAGGGCGTGGGGTTGATGGGAATGTAATGAGCGCCGCGGAACGCGACGAGCAGGATGGCGCGCGTGCCGAGAAAGGCGATCACAAGCCCGGCCAGGCCGCCCAGGATCGCAAGCAGAACGCTTTCGGTGAGAATCTGGCGGATCAGCCTCATGCGCGGAGCGCCCAGCGCCACGCGGATGGCGGTGTCAGCCCGTGTCGCGGCGCCGCGGGCGAGAAACAGGTTGGCAATGTTCGCGCAGGCAATCAGCAGCACCAAACCGGCGATAATCATCAGCAGGCGGAGGCCCGATTTGGATTGATCCTGCATCTGGGTCACGCCGGCCCCGCCAGGCGCAACCGTGATGTGCTGCTTGCTGATCTGCGATTTTGCGTAGGTGGAAAGATCGGGCTGTGCGCGGAGCCATCGCTGCAATTCCACCGTGACTTCCGATTGGATGCTGGCTGGCCGCACCCCCGCTTTCAACCGCCCGATGACGTGAAGCCAGTGCAGGCCGGGACGATTCAGAATCGAATTCTGCTGATTCAGCGTCGGCTCAGTCGAGAGCGGCAGCCAGAAATCCGGCGGGTCGGGGCGCAGCGTGTCGCCAAAGAAGCCGGGCGCCGCGACGCCCACGAGGGTGTAAGGCATGGTGTTGATGGTGAAAGTTCCGCCAATCACGGAAGGATCGCCGCCAAAATGCGTTTGCCACGTCCGGTAGCTGATTACCGCCACGGGCGGCGCAGCGGCGGTATCATCCGAGGGCCTAATGACGCGCCCGGCAAAAGAGCCGACGCCGAACATCGAGAAATAATTTCCCGAGACAAACTCACCGTTATAGGCCTCCGCCGGTCCTGTAGCGCCGCTGCGGCGGACGCTCACATCTTGCGTAGCGGCTTGAAAGGCGGCCATCTGGCTGAATTGGGGCGTGTGATCGCGGAGCTGCTTATACAGATCGTAAGAGTACAGGTCCCAGTTGTCCTGCATTCCGCCCTGGACGCAACAGTTGTCGGCGTTTCCCACGCGATAGAGCTGGCCTGGGTCAGACACCGGCAGGCTCTTGAGCATCACCGCGTCTACCAGGGTGAAAATTGCGGTGTTGGCCCCGATGCCGAGAGCGAGTGTGATGATGCACACGAGCGCGAATCCCGGTGACCGGCGCAAGCGGCGCAATGCGTAGCGAAGGTCTTGCATCAGCGTGGACATTTAGAGGCCTCCCATGGGCAATTACGGAAACATGGCATGATGTGTTCCAATATTTTAATAAGACGTGCCACGGCCAGATCGGTTATCAAACGGCGTGGGTTTGTCCACTGCCGATGTAGCGCAGAGTTTTGCCTTTAAAACTCCGCGGTTTTTGTTCGGGATCGCCACAAGCTTTCGTTGGGGGCCCACCACAAGCCGCAGAGTTTTAAAGGCAAAACTCTGCGCTACATCCCCTGTCTCTGGCCACTTGCGATGCTCTTCCAGATAACCATTGTGTTCTTCTCTGCGTCTGATATAGTAGAGCTAACGGGTGTAATCCGAATGTTATCCTTCACCTCGCGGATCACCGGAGAAGGAGACCTGCTATGAAAAGTGGATTCCGTACTGTCAGTCTTATGCTGGCCGTTGTACTGCTGGGCCTGCAAGCCGCTGCAATGGCCCAGGAAAAGGGCTACTCGCACGTTCGTGTGGTCAGGCTCAGCTTTGTGGACGGCACTGTGCTCGTCCGGCGTCCCGGCTCGACCAAATGGGCAAAGGCCTCCGTCAACACGCCCATCGAGCAAGGCTTTTCGGTCTCAACCTCAGACAACAGCTACGCCGAGGTGGAGTTTGAAAACGGTTCCACCGCGCGCCTGGGGCAGCTTTCTCAGATCGATTTCACCGAGTTGGCTTTGAGCCCCGAGGGCGCCAAAATCAACCGCCTCACCTTTGACCAAGGCTATGGCACATTTCATCTGACGGCGCGCCACGGTGACGTTTACTCGGTCAAGGCTGGGGTGACCACTCTGAAGCCAAACAGCAAGGCGGAGTTCAGGGCCGACTTCAATAACGGCAATCTGCGCGTGGAGGTATTTGACGGGTCGGTTGAAGCCGTCAACCTTGACCGGCCGAACCAGACGGTCAAGGTGACGAAAGACAAGGCGCTGGATGTCAGCCCGCAGACCGAGGACGCTTTCAACGTCTCCCACGGCCTCCAGAAAGACACCTGGGACAAGTGGGTTCATGCCCGCGACCAGCAGGCTGAACTGGCCTATAACGATTCCGCGATCGGTCCGAATTCGCCGCTCTATGGTTGGAGCGATCTGGATGAGTATGGCCAGTGGGGTTATTTCCCCGGCTACGGCTATGGCTGGTCGCCCTTTGTTAACGCCGGTTGGTCGCCATTCTCCATGGGGCAATGGAGCTTCTATCCTGGCATGGGCTATACCTGGATCTCCGGCGAGCCATGGGGCTGGCTGCCCTTCCATTACGGCAATTGGAACTATAGCCCAGGCTTCGGCTATTTCTGGAGTCCAGGATCCTTTAACACATTCAACCCGGGCCTCGTCACCTGGTTCACAGGACCTGGCTGCATCGGATGGGCCGCGAGGGGAGCGGGTGGCGTGCCGGTATGCATCGGGGCAAAAGGCTGCGTGACCGCGGTAAGACCGGGCACTCTGCAGAACGGCGGCGTAGTTGATCCGACCACGCGGGTGGCGGTGAAACCCGGCCAGATTACTCCCATTCAAGGTCCGCGCCTCGCTCCTGGCGCGCTGGCCATGCTATCGGGCCGGCCGGTTGAAGGCGGCGCAATTCAGACGCGTATGCGGGCGCCGGCCCCTCAGGCCTCCGCCCTTGCATCATCAGCCGCAAGAACACCCGTGGTGGCGCCAGGCGCCTTGGTTCGGACCACCGGACCAGCCCTCAGGGCGGCTGCGCCGCGTATTGTCATCATGGGGCAGTCGCCGGGGCAGGCGGCAAGGATGGAAGCATTGGCAGGGCACCATTCATTCTTCTCTCGCTCTTCCGAGCGGCCCCTCACGGCGCATATGGGAACGACGCTCGGCGGCTCTTATGTGGTGGGCCGCTCGAGGAGCCACGCGGAAATTATGACCCCAGGCAGCGCGATGCCACGGCAAGCGCCGGTCTTTCTCTCGCGCCGCAGCGGAACGGGTTATGCGGCGCCGCGATATCAGATGACGCGAGGTGGGGCAATCCAAATGCGAAGCGGTGGAATGCGGGCTCCGTCGCCGTCATATGGGGGCGGTTACCACGGCGCTGTGGGTGCAGCGCCCAGCGCTCCGAGCGTACGCGAAAACGCGCCCATGCGCACGAGCGCGGGACACACTATATCGTCTGCGCCGTCAGGCGGTCCGCGCCGGTAAAGGGCCGGCCTGAACTCCCCTCCTGGAGAGGAAGCGTTAGGGCGGTCGAGGTAGCCACGGCACGCTTCGTGTGCCGTGGGCATTTGAGCGTCTAACCCTGAATCTTAACAAGGTAGCCACGGCACGCTTCGTGTGCCGTGGCTACCTTGCAAGATTCTTAAGCCCCCTTTGGTAAAACGGCAGGGCGGTAACCTCTGCCTTTCCTCCTGAGGCAAGCTCCAGCATGTTTCCTGGCTCTGAGACCTCACGGCGCAGATAGGCCATGGCAATCGTCCTGCTCAAGGTGGGCGAAACGCAAGCGCTGGTGATTTCCCCGAGCGGCTTCCCTTCCCGCAAGAGCTTCTCTCCCGCTGCCGGCGGCTGGGGAGAATCCACGAACAGGCCCGCCAATTTCCAATTCACGTGGCCGCGGCTGCGCGCGCGCTCTACAATTTCCTGGCCGATGTAGCAACCCTTGGTAAAACTGAGCGCATTGAGAAGGTTCGCTTCGAGCGGCAGCGTATCCTCGGCAAGCTCAGCGCCGTATGCGGCGATTCCGGCCTCGATGCGCAGCGTCTCGAGCGCCGCCCAGCCGCACGGAATCAGGCCGTTGGAGCTTCCGGCAGCGAGCAGATTTTCCCGGAGGGTTTGCGCGGCGGATGCTGGCGTCCATAATTCAAAGCCCTCCTCGCCCGTTAACCCAGCACGAATCACGCGCAGGTCTTCTCCAGCATAGTTAAGCGTCACGTGGCGGAATTCTTCCGGCCCCGGCAATTCAGCGTGTAAGAGTCCTCGTAAAATGGGCTCGGCGGCTGGCCCCTGCAACGAGAGCGCCGCCAGACTGAGATGCGCCAAGGGGACGCGGCCTCCAATATTGTAGCGCCCCAAGGTGGCGAGGATTTTTTCAATCAGGTCAGCATGCGTTTCAAGCAGGAATCGGTCTTCGTCGCAATAGATATGAAGGTCGGCCAGAATGTGGCCGCGAAGATCGAGTATCGTGGCGTAAACGCCGCGGCCAGGCGTAAGACCCTTCACGTCATTCGTGACCATGTTGTGAAGGAACCGGACCCGGTCGCTGCCC
>JBOGJX010000436.1:0-3726 GCA_050745285.1 Terriglobia bacterium | reverse complement strand
CGCTCGCTGGGACCGCCTGACCGGAATGGACTGGGACCGGATTCTCGGAGCAAACCTCAAGGGACCGTTTTTCTGCGCCCAAGCCGCGGCGCGCCTGATGATGCGCCAAAAGCGCGGGCAGATCATCAACATCTCTTCTCTAGGCGGAATCCGAGCGTGGCCTGAATATATGCATTATTGTTCGTCGAAAGCGGGTTTGATTATGCTCACAAAATGCCTGGCCAAGGCGCTCGCCCCGCGAATTCTTGTGAATAGCATCGCGCCCGGGACCATTCTTTTTGCCGGCGAGGAGCGCGATCCCAGGATGATGAAAATTGTTCGCAGCACGCCGCTTCAGAAGGGCGGACAGGCCCAAGACATCGCGGAAATGGCCGTGTTCCTCGCCACCCGGAACCGCTTCATCACCGGCCAGGTGATCGTCGTAGACGGAGGGAAGTCGATCGCGTAAAGACAGACGCCAGGTGTTGGGGACTCGGGATTCGTGGCTCGGGATTTAGGAAGAATTTGTAGCGCAGAGTTTTGCTTTTAAAACTCTGCGGTTTTTCCCATGCTGCTGCGGCAAGCAAATAGGCGGCGATGCTGAACGGTGTCATTCCCGCTTACGCGGAAATCCACCCGCCCGTAATCGGCTTTGCAGTGGATTCCCGCCTCCCGCTTTCGCGGGAACAAGCTTCGCGGGAATGACGCTCGCGTAACACGCGAGGTGCGGCACGCGGAGGCCGCCATTATAAGGCCCGCTGCGCGCGGCGGCCCCTCCTCAGGTAATAAAGTCCGGCGCCGGTCAAGATCATGGCCGGGATCACCGCCAATTGATAAAGTCCTGTATGCGTGCCGCGCAGGCTTTCCACCGCGATCAGAACCGCCAGCGCCATAGGTGAAACCGTCACCAGAATGAGTCCCGGCCATCCGCCCGGCACGCGGAATGGGCGCTCCATCTCAGGCGCTTTCACGCGAAGGGCAATGAGCGCGAGGAATTCCAGAAAAACTTCCACGGAATAGAGCAGAATATCCAACACCACCAGTTTAGTGAAAGGAAAGATTGAAAAAGCGCCCGCAACCACGCACGCAATTGCCAGCGTAACCGCAGGAACTCGCGCCGGTCCCGAAAGGCGGGTGAAGATGGCAGGGAACCAGCCTTCGCGCGCCATCGCGTAAGGTAGCCGGGAAATATAAAGCAACTGGCTGCTGAACATTGCCCAGGCCGAGACCAGCGCCACGGCGGCGACTGCGATTCCGAACCACGCGCCGCCCATCAGGCGGGCGATGTCGGGCCAGCCGGCCGATTCGTTCCACAGTGCCGGGCTGGTGGTGTAAGACAGCCCGGCGAGAACCGGCAGAAGGTATGCGGCGGCAATCAGAATCTGGGCAGCACCCAGGGCGAAGGGATAGCTGCGTCGCGGGTCCTTCACTTCGCCGGCGAACGTCGAGATGTTGTCCCAGCCGGAGTAGTTCCAAAGAATCGTGGCGAAACCCAAGGCGAGCAAATGCCCGTTGTGGCCGTGAGTGAATCCGCCGGTAACCGCGGCGGCAGCCGCTGCCCAAGCGCCCGGCCGCCGGAATGCGAGCAGCGTGATCAGCGCGAAAGGAGCCAGAACCAGCGCCATGCTGAGCTCGGAGCTTCCCCCGACCACTCGAATCCCCAGCCAGTTGGCGAAAAACCCCGTTGCGATCACCGCCAGCGCCACGCCCCACCGGATCAGAAAGACGCTCATGTGTCCGTGCCCCGAAGCCCCGAGCGAAGGGTAAAAGTAGCCGAGGTAATCCACGAACAGCGCAGGGTAGAGGGCCATATCCACGGCCGTGTAGCAAAGCGTCCACCAGCCTTCCTGAAAGCCCCAGAATTCTCCCAGGCCCCGGCGCACCCAAATGTAATACCCGCCCTCCTCCGGGATGGCGCTCGAGAGCTCGGAGGCCATCCAGGCAATGGGCAGGCACCAAAGGATAGGCGCGGCCAGAATCAACACCACCGCCCAACCGGCTCCGAGAGCGCCGACGAGCGGCTCAAGCCCATAGGCGCCACCCGAGACGGTGAAGAAAATGACGCTCGTAAGCCCCAGTCGGCCGAGCTGCGGGGTGAGAGTAGTATTGGGGCGATGAAGAGATTGTGGCATTCCGGCCAGCCGCTTCCTTGGGTCAATTGAGAACGAGCAAAAGCACGATTATAGGCGAAGTCAGTGTTGTTCAACCTGCCCGGCATATCTTGTAGGGGCGCAGCTAGCCGCGCCCCAGACATGCCCTGCGCTAAGGTGCGCGGAAAGGGTAGAATAAGACTCATGCGAAAGCATCTGATTCTACTCCTCAGCCTCATCGGCCTGTTTGACTCCATTTACCTGTGGTGGGTTTACACGTCGCCATCTCATCCTCTAATCTGCCTCGGCACGGGTTGCGATGTGGCGCGAGCCAGCACTTACTCACACTTGTGGGGATTGCCGCTGCCGCTCTATGGAGCAGTGATGTATGGCGTTCTGGCGCTTTTGGCTGTAGCGGAGAGCTTGGGCGGCCGGGCGCTCAATCCGGTGATCCGTTACGCCACGCTGGCGGTTTCCGCCGCAGGCTTCGTCGCATCGCTCGGCCTTACCGGCGTTGAGGCGTTTGTACTGCACGCGTGGTGCGCGTGGTGCGTGGCCTCGGCAATCACCGTCACGTTGATTTTCCTGCTGGCGATATATAGCGTGGCCAAGCCCTCGGAGCCGCCGGTAGAGGCTCGCGCTCTAAGCGCGGTACGAGGCCAGTTCGTCCTCTTCATCATCGCGCTCATCGTTGGCATTGCAGCCTTTGTTCACCTTGCGCACTCCGGTGAGATGGCGCCGCCCAAGCCTGTCTCGGTGGCAGTGCTGGAAGAGCGCCTTGTGCGGCCCGATAGCCATGCCACCGGCAACTTGCAATCTTCGGTTACGGTCGTGGAGTTTGGCGATTTCGAATGCCCGATGTGCGGCCTGGCGCAGAAGAGCGTCGAAAAAATGCTCGATCAGTACGGGTCGAGAATCCGTTTTGTCTTCCGGCAGTTTCCGGTCGCCAGTCTTCACCCCCAGGCAGAAAAAGCCGCTGAAGCCAGCGAATGCGCCGCCGATCAGGGCAAATTCTGGGAGGCGGAAAAGCTTCTTTACCAAAAGCAATCGGACCTGAGCATGGAGGCACTCAAGCGGGACGCCGGTGATATCGGGCTGAACCCGATCCAATTTGATGCGTGCTTGTCGAGCGGGAAAATGGCGCCCAGGGTGCAACAGGACATCGCGGACGGCAAAGCCGTGGGTGTGCAGGGCACGCCAACGTTCTTTGTGGGTCACAGGAGGATTGTGGGGCCGCCGAATTATACTGATTTGGCCGCGATGATCAATGAGGACCTGGCCCGCGCCGGGGTTCAGGCGGCGAGTTCGCCTCCCGCTTCATCTCCGGCTTCAAACAAAACTCAGGCTGCCCCGCCGCCGGCATCATCTGCGCCGTCTTCCCCTGCCCCCAGCGGCGGTCTCGGCGCAGGCAATCCCTTTGGCGGCGGCGCGCTCGCCGGAGTGCAAGGGACAGCATCGCTCGCGTGCAGCCCGAATGAAGCCCAACTCGAGCAGCCTACATTGATCCGCACTCCGGAAGCGAAGGCGCTCTTCGAGGGAAATCCGAAGCCACTCTTTATCGATGTCCGCGAGCCGGACGCCTTTGCCGCAGCCCACATCCAAGGAGCCATTAACATTCCGGTCGAAGACATCACGCAGAAATGGAGCAGCCTGCCGA
>JBOGJX010000435.1:0-2838 GCA_050745285.1 Terriglobia bacterium | reverse complement strand
AGATCAGGCGGCGCAGAATGATCGCGCCACGCCGCCGTTTTACACAATTTGGTACGGAATCGGTCCGCACCGTAATCAAGGGAGTTTCGAACACACAAGACAAAATCAATCCGGCTGGATGAACGGGAAGCGCGGTGAAAATCCGCCACTGCCCCGCAACTGTAAGCGGCGAAAAAGCCTGAAACAAGCCACTGCCCTCACGGGTGGGAAGGCACAGGCGAGGTGAAAGGCGTCGCGAGTCAGGAGACCGGTCCTGCTGGAAATCCACACAGTCCGCTCTTCCGAGGGCGAAAGAGGACACCATGCGTTCATCTGCTTTTCACCGCACCGTTTGCTGGGTGTGGCATTCCGTTTTGTTTCTGCTCGCCATCTCAACCATCACTCTATCAGGCTATGCCGCTTCCGGCGGTACTCTTCAGGGCACAGTCACTGATCCGCTCGGCGCGGCCATTTCGAACGCTGAGGTTACGCTGCTTCGCAACGGAAAAACCGTCAGCCACACGCACACAAATGCCGAGGGAGAATACTCGTTTACTTCCCTACCCCAGGGCCGGTATCGCGTGCGAGCGGGGTCGCCGGGATTCAATCCGGCTGAGAGCGCGCCTGCCTACGTTACGGATGGGGCTACGACCCATCTCGGTATCGGGCTTCAGGTCGGCTCCTTACATCAACAGACTGTGGTCACTGCGACCGGGCAAGCCACGTTGCAATCACAGGTTGGGGCTTCCGTCAGCGTGATCAGTCCCAGCGAGTTAAGGGCGCTGAACAAGCTTGACGTGCTCGACGCCTTGCGCCTTGTGCCGGGCCTGGAGGTTGTGCAACAGGGGCAGCGAGGCAGTGTGGCCTCGGTTTTTGTGCGCGGCGGGAGTGATGACTTCAACAAGATCATGATCGATGGCGTCCCTGCCAACGAGATCGGCGGGCAGTTTGATTTTGCCAACCTCGCAACCAGCGGTGTGGATGAAATTGAGGTCTTCCAAGGTCCGAACAGCATTCTCTATGGCAGTGACGCGCTGGCCGGGGTGATCAGCGTGACCACGAAACACGGCTCGACCACCGTGCCGCAGTTCACCTATGCGGTGGACGGCGGAAATTTTCATACGCTGCGCCAGGAAGTTTCCGTGGGCGGCGTTCTCGGGCGTTTCGATTATTTCTCTGATTTCATGCGCTTTGACACGCAAAACAGCCTGCCCAACAGTTCCTTTCACAACGGCACATATTCCGGCAACTTTGGCTGGGAGCCCACCGCGCGGTCGAGTTTACGCCTCACCGTGCATCACGACGCCACCGGGCTTGGCAGCCCGAACGCTCTCGCTGTCTATGGCATTCCGGACGATTCATCGCAACGCGAGCAGGACGTGTACCTGGGGCTTACCGCGCAAAACCAAACGACCTCGCATTGGCACAACATGCTGCGCCTCACTTCCACCCGCAACCACTATTTCTTTGACACGCCCGCGCCCGCCGGAATCCCCTTCGAAGGCAATTACGTTGGCCTTCCGGTACGATTCTGCGGCGCGAACGGATATTGCGCGAGCGGCCACGCGATTCTCGATTATGGTGGCGCCTATCCCAGTTTATACAACTCGCGCACGGTGGTCCGCTCGGTGCGAGCCGAGTCCAATTACGACTTCACGCCGCAATTGAGCCTGATGGGAGGCTTCCAATATACGCACGAAAGCGGCTTTACGCAGCCTTCCAGCTCCTCGCGGACCAACGACACGCGCAACAACTACGACTATTTTCTAGAGGCGCGCGGGAGCCTTTGGCAGCGGGCCTTCGCCACCGCGGGCATGGGATTCGAAGACAACGCCCTCTTCGGCTTTGCAGCCACACCGCGCGTCTCACTCGCGTATTATCTGCGCCGCCCGGACTCATCTTCCGCTTGGGGCCGCACGAAACTCCGCTTTAATTTCGGCGAGGGCATCAAGGAGCCCAGCATCTTTCAGCAGGGCTCTTCGCTTTACACGACCCTTGCCGGTATTGCGGGCGGACCCGCATTGATCCAGCAATTCCACGTCACGCCCGTCGGCGCCGAGCGAAGCCGCAGCTTTGACCTGGGCGCGGAACAAGGCTTGTGGCGCGAACGCGCGCTCCTCAGCGTTACGCTCTTCCACCAGCGCTTCTACGATCTTCTCAGCTACGTACCGGATAGCGCTCTACCTGGTTTCGGCGTGTCCAAGGCGGTCATCGCGGCGATTCCCTTTGGCGCTTATATCAACTCGGATTCCTATCGCACCCAGGGCGTTGAAGCTGATTTCCAGGTGAACCTCACCCGCAACCTGAGCGTGAAAGCCGGATACACTTATCTCGATGCGGTGGTGACCCGATCATTTGCGAGCGGCGCGCTGAGTCCGGCCTTTAATCCCACCTTTCCCAACATCCCTATCGGCGCATACTTGCCCCTGGTGGGCGCGCGCCCCTTCCGCCGTCCGCCACACTCGGGAAATTTCATTTTGACCTACGCGCGGGGGCGCTTCGGACTGAACTTGAATGGCACTCTTGTGAGCCGTTCCGATGACAGCACGCTGCTCACCGACGAGAATTTCGGCAACACGCTGCTTCTACCAAACCACAACTTGCTCGCGGGATACCAGTTGGTGGATTTCAGCGGCTGGTACGACATTCATCGAGGCGTCACGCTCTATACCACCATGAGCAATATCTTTTCCCAGCACTACCAGTCGGCGTTCGGCTATCCGGCGCTTCCATTTACTTTTCGCGCCGGCGTGCGGTTTACATTGGGCGGGGAGCGGTAGCAGGCAAAGCGATCCAATTTAACCGAATCTTCCGGACCCACGGGCGGCTGCGCTGCTTGCTGCGCCCCAAGCACGTGGG
>JBOGJX010000434.1:0-9547 GCA_050745285.1 Terriglobia bacterium | reverse complement strand
GAAGGGAATGTCCTCAGTTGGGACGGCGGCCCAGTCAGTTTCAGGTTCGGCGGGAAGCTCGGTGGGATCCGCGTCCGGGGCAGGATGTTCCTGCCAGGCATCTACATAACGGCGGTCGAGTTTCGGGATGGTCTGCAACGCGATTTCGCACACGTGCTGCTTGACGATGAATTTCTTGTGGTTGCCGCATTCTTTCTCGTACACGCGCGTTCGCAGTTGCCCTACCAATTGGACGTGCATGCCCTTTTTCAAAGTAGCGGCGAACTCAGCCAGTCGATTCCAGGCCACTGCCCGATGCCAGTAGGTCCGGGATTCGTACTCGCCCTGGGCGTTCTTCCAAGATCGTTTCGTGGCGAGCGAGAGGACCGTGTATTTGGCCCCGCTCTTCGTTTCCCGTTGCTCTGCGTCAGACCCTAAATATCCAACCAAAATCGTGATGTTGTAATACATTTTCAGTTCCTTTCTGCCCCGCGTCTGCGGGGCGCCCGAAAGCGAGCGGACCCCGCTCCCAAGGCAAGGAGCCGCTTTTTACGGTGGACCGCCGGGCGGTGGAACCGTAAACCCGAAGGGCGGCGAAGCTGAAGCAGAGGCTCCGCAGAGCTTGCGTCCGCAGGGCGCGGGAAAGGTCCCGAAGCAGCGCCCGCAGACGAGGCAGAAGGAACGAATCGGAAAATGGAAACACTGCACAGAGGGGGAGAAAGGGGGACGGCAGATGCAGCGGGAATCAGCGGGCCAGCGGAAATGCTCGCTGGCAAAGATCGGGTGAACGGGAGAGGAAGAATCCTGCAATGGCAACGGCGACGGCTAACGGCGACGCGCGGCCGCTATGAAGAACGCGCGTCAAGGGGAGTGGCGCGGGAGTGCGAGAAATAAGGCGAAAAGTTCACGGGCAAGCCAAGCGGGTGCGATCCAAGCAAACTGTTAACGCGCCGAGTGGGGAAGGCGTACCGATCCTGTGCTTTCCGCCAGACAGGACGGAGGGCGACCGCCTGAAAGATCGGGGCCAGCCTTCAGTCTCGCAACCATGCGGGCCGGGGAACGATAATACGCGCGAAGTGGTTATAACATCCAATTGCATTTACCGCGTACTATCTGTCACAGTACTACTGAAACGGACTCCCTTGTTGAGCCAGCGGAAATCATGGCGATGGCTTCTTGATGTGGGCCGGGAACTTCTCGCTCTATTGTGAGTCAGTTCAGGCGAAGGAGTTTCGCAGCGGGGAGCCAGCCAGCCTCAGAAAAAATTGGGCTCTACCTCCAGGCCGGCGAAGATCCGCTGCTCCGTTGTTGTTAAGGCCAAGGTTGAGACCCACTGGGCGAGGACACTCTCGTCCTAGAAGGTTTCAATGGTGGTCAAATTCCCACTTATATTTTCCACAGCATCTTACTCCTATTGCCAGCCGCCGCCGAGGGCTTGGTAGAGTTGCACGACAGAATCCAACTCATTCAGTCGTGTCTGAGCGAGTTGGAGTTGCGCACTGAAATATTCAGTCTCCTGTTCCAGAACGTTGAGGTACGCCGTCACGCCTCCCCGATATTGAATTCGGGCGATCCGGTCTGCATCGGCCAAGGTTTGCGTGAGCGCTTGCTGCTGCACCAGGAACTGGCGATCACGCTGATAGCCGATCAAAGCATCCGAGACCTCGCGAAACGCTTCCTGGATAGTTTGCTTGTACGCGAGCAAAGCTTGCTGCTCCTGAGCGCGCGCCACCTGCAAGTTTCCCTTCAGCCGGCCCGCTGTGAAAATAGGCTGCGTGAGATCACCTGCAAAACTCCAGATGCCCCCGGAAAACAGATTGTAAAGCTGGAAACTTTCCGTTCCGCCCGAACCGGTCAGGGAGATTTGAGGAAAGAATTCAGCGCGCGCCACGCCGATTTGCGCATTCGCGGCGATCAATTCCTGCTCCGCCTGCCGGATATCGGGCCGGCGCTCGAGGAGGGAAGAGGGCAAGCCCGCAGGCAGCGAGGGGACCAGCGTTTCCTGGTTCAAAGGTGTCCCGCGAGGAACGGCGACCGGGTTCTCGCCAAGCAGAATGCTAATCGCATTCTCCTGCTGTGCAATGAGGCGTTGGGTGTCTGTGATGGTGGTTTCAGCAGTTTGGACCAGAGATTGGGCCTGGCGAACGTCAAGCATGGAAGAGACGCCGCCTTGCTGCTTGATTTGCGTCAATCGGAACGAAGCTTGCCGGGATTTCAGAGTATCCTCAGAAATCTCGAGCTGAAGGTCCAGGGCGCGAAGCTCGAAATAGGCGCCGGCAACCCCCGAAACCAGTGTGGCCTTTACGGCCTGCTGATTGTATTCCGAAGCCAGGAGGCTGGCTCGGGCGGCCTCGGTGGCTCGCCGGTATTCTCCCCAGAAATCCAGCAGCCAGGAGACGTTTCCTCCAAGTTGGAAGCTGCTGTACTTGAAACTTGGAAACGAAGGTGAAAAGAGAACCTTCTGGTGCGCGGCGCTGGCCGTGCCGTTGACCTGGGGAAACTCTCGCGAACGCGTTACTTTCAATTCCCCCTCCGCCTGCAGAATGCGCGCGGCGGCGATGCGCAAATCATAATTCTGTTTCAGTGCCGTCCGGATAAGATTCTGCAAAACTGGATCGTGAAAAACATTCCACCACTTCAGGCCGCCAAAGGAGGGGACTACTGGCGGCGCCGCTCCGCTTGGGACGGGCGTTTCTGCGCCCCGATAGGAGGGAGGGACAGAAATTGGCGGGCGCTTGTAATTCGGGCCGACCATACAACTACTGGACAGTGCCACAAGGAGCGCGATCACCGCGAGCCGGCTCCTCATGGTTTTCCTCCGCGTGCTCCCGGTGCAGGATCCGGTTCGACCGCGAGCGGCACGGAGATCTTAGCGTGGCGCTTGAATCTTTCAGACGATCCTTGAATGACCACGTAAAGCACCGGGATGAAAAATACTTCCAGGATCGTGGCCGAAATCATCCCGCAAACCACCGTCGTGCCGAGCGAATGGCGGCTGGCCGCCCCTGCTCCGGCGGCAACCATCAGCGGAAACAAGCCCAGGATGAAAGCCAGCGAGGTCATTAGAATCGGCCGGAAGCGAAGCTGGGCGGCTTCCATAGCCGCATCCACGATTCTGTGCCCTTGCTCGTGGCTCATTTTGGCGAACTCAACAATCAGAATAGCGTTTTTGGCCGTCAGGCCAATCAGCATCACCACGCCGATCTGAACATAGACGTCATTCTGCAAACCGCGCGCCCACACTCCCAGATAAGCGCCCAAAACCCCGAGCGGAACGCCGAGGATCACCGCCAGCGGCACGGCCCAGCTTTCATACATCGCGGCCAGGAAGAGAAACACGAAGGCGAACGCCAGGAGAAAGACCGGCCCTTGCTGGCCGCTGGACTGCTTTTCCTGATAAGCCGTGCTAGACCAGTCATAGCCCATGCTCGAAGGAAGCGCCTTTTTCGCCACCGCTTCCATGGTGTTGAGTGCCTGGCCGGAGCTATAGCCCGGGGCAGCGGAGCCGCTGATTTCGGCCGAGCGGTACAGGTTATAACGCTGGATAATGTCCGGGCCGGTAGTTGGATTCACGGAGACAATCGTGCTCAGCGGCGCCATTTGGCTGCTGGCCGTCCTGACGTAAATGTCGCTGATGTCCTGAGGCGTTGCGCGGTATTGAGGTTCCGCTTGGAGCGTAACTTTATAGACGCGCCCAAAGCGGTTGAAGTCATTAATGATCAAGCCGCCCAGAAACGTCTGCAAGCTGGTGTAGACGCTGGCAATGGGAACGCCGAGTGTTTTAGCCTTGTCGCGGTCCACGCTGACTTTTACCTGTGGCACGCTGGTGCGGAAGCTGTTGTAGACGTTTGCCAGAACTGGTTCCTTACTGGCCACGGCAGAGAATTGCTGCGCGGCTTCAGCCAATTGTTGCGCGGTGCTGGTGCCACTTCGGTCTTCCAACTCAAACTGGAATCCTCCGGACATGCCGAGGCCGGGAATTTGCGGCGGCGCAAACGGAATGACCAGAGCCTGAGGAAGGCCGTTGAGCGCCGCCGCCGCGCGCCGCATGATTGAGAACACGTCCATTCCTTTGCCGGTTCTCTCATCCCAGGGTTGGAGGCTCACCACAATGCTGGCAGTGTTTGATTGTGCAGCCGACGTCAGGAAGCTGTATCCGCCGATGCTCAACACATCTTGGACGCCCGGTATCTTTCTCAGGATTGCCTCCGCTTTATCCGTTACTACCCTCGTCCGCTGGAGCGAAGCGCCGTCCGGAAGGATGAATCCGATAAAGAAGTAACCATTGTCTTCATTAGGCACAAAACCGCTCGGCAGCGATTTCAACAGGACGCCGATACAGGCAACGATAATGACCAGCCCGCAGATCGCCAGGCCCCAGCGGCGGATCACTCGCCGCGCACCTCTCGTATAGGCGCCGGTCGTCCGCTCGAAAAATCGGCCGAAGCCGCGCGTGATCCATCCCACCGGCCCGCGCACCGGCCGGGGAGGGCCGAGCATCGTCGCGCAGAGGGCGGGCGTGAGCGTCAAAGCGACCAGAGCGGAAAGGATGATCGAAACGGCGAGTGTCAGAGCAAACTGCTTATAGAGTTGCCCGGTAATGCCTCCAATGAACGCGACGGGAACAAACACCGAAGTCAGCACCAACGCGATGGCGATGACGGGGCCGGAAACCTCGCTCATGGCTTTTTCAGCCGCATCTCGGGCGCTCAATCCCTCTTCGATGTGGTGTTGCACGGCTTCCACCACAACAATCGCATCGTCCACGACCAGGCCGATAGCCAGCACCAGGCCAAACATGGTGAGCGTGTTGATGGAAAATCCGAGGGCTGTGAAAGCGGCAAAAGCGCCGATTAAAGAAACCGGCACGGCAAGCATGGGAATCAGCGTGGCGCGAAATGTGCCGAGAAAAAGGAACACCACCAGCAAAACGAGCAGCAGGGCCTCGACCAGCGTTTTGAGGACCTCCTTGAGCGACGCGGTAATGAAGAGGGTCGAGTCCATCGTGACGTTGTACTTGATGCCGGGCGGGAAGCCCTTGGCCAAGCGGTCCATCGTCTGCTTCACGCCTTTGGCCGCAGAGAGCGCATTAGCGGTGGGAAGCTGAAAAAGGATGATGGTGGTGGAGGGAGCGCCGTTAAGGCGGGAATAGGTGCTATAGTCCTGGCCGCCCAGCTCTGCATGGCCAATATCCTTGAGGCGAAGAATTGAACCGTCAGGCAGCGTGCGGATGATCATGTTGTCGTACTGCGCGGCCGTAGTGAGCTGCCCCTGCGTCAACACGGAATATTGATATTGCGTGCCCTTGGGTGCCGGTGGCGCTCCAATCTGGCCGCCGGGGGCTGTGACGTTCTGTTCCTGGATAGCCTGAGCGACGTCGGTGGCCGTCACACCCAGCGTAGCCATGCGGCCTGGGTTCACCCAGACGCGCATCGAATACGTCGGCCCGATTTGCATGTAGTCGCCGATGCCCGGAACACGGGAGAGCGGATCAATCACGTGAATCGCGGCGTAGTTCGAGAGGAAAAGCGAGTCATAACTCGAATCCGGCGAATAGAGCGTGATAATCATCAACATGCTCGGCGAGCGCTTCTTCACCGTGATGCCGTTGGTGATGACTTCGGCCGGAAGGTTGCCTTCGGCCTGCTGCACGCGGTTTTGAATGTCCACCGCGGCAATATCCACGTTAGTTCCGGCTTTAAAGGTGCACGTGAGCGTGTAGGCGCCGGTGTTGGAACTTCGCGAGGACATGTAAATCATGTTCTCAGCTCCGTTCACCATCTCTTCGATGGGGATCGCGACGGATTGCTCGACAGTTGCAGCGTTCGCACCCGGATACGTTGCTGAAACTTGAACGGTAGGCGGCGTGATCTGCGGATACTCAGAGATAGGTAAGGACAGGATGGCGAGGCCGCCCACGAGCACAATGAGCAGTGAGATGACGATGGCGAAAATCGGTCGGCGGATGAAGAATTTTGAGAAGTTCATGGTACGGCCTGCACGGATGCCGCTGTAGCGGTGGCGTCCTCTCCGCGGAGGGCCCGCAGGACATCGCTGCTGCAGCGATAAGTTACGTTCCTGGTTGGCTCTCCTCCATCTCCGGCTTCACCGTCATCCCAGGACGCACCTTTTGCTGCCCTTCCACAATCACGTGCTGGCCGGCATCGAGCCCTTCGGAAACGATGGAATCCTTATCATAGGTTCCGTTGGTGGTGACGGTGCGAAGAGCCACCTTGCGCTCCGCGTCTACCACCATCACCGTTTGCGCGCCTTGCAGTTCGATGATGGCCCGCTGTGGAACTAGAATGGCGTTCGGTATTTGTTCGGATGCGAAGCGCACGCGGCAGAATTGCCCGGGTTTCAGAAAGCCCTGTGGGTTGGAAAACTGGGCCTCAATCAGCAGCGTGCCCGTTTGCGCATTCACCGCGCTGCCCGCCATATAGAACCTGCCTGGGTATGGAAAAGCGCTGCCATCCGGAAGGAGGAGCCCAAAGGAAATCTTTTGTGCTTCCTCCTGCCGCTTGGCGGGAGTCTTGACGCGCGTGATATAGCGCAGGTAGTCGGTCTCACTGATGTTGAAGTCCACGCGCATCGGCGTGAGTGAGGTAAGAGTGACCAGAGAAGAACTCATGCCCGGACTCACCAGATTGCCGGGGTCCACCTGCCTGCGCCCCGCAATCCCGTCCAGAGGAGAACGGATAACGGTGTAGCCCAGGTTGATGTTGGCCTGATGGATTGTCGCTTGCGCACCTTTCACTTCAGCCTACGCTTGCTCGACTTGCGCTTCAGCCACCGCCGCGGCAGCGACCGCGTCGTCATATTGTTCCTGCGGGATAACCTGCTGCTTCACCAGCGGCGCATAGCGGGCAGCGTCCTGCTGATTTTTGAGGAGGTTGGCCTTGGCCTGGCTAACATCCGCTTGAGCCTTGGCAAGCTGTGCTTGGGCGGACTGAAGCGCCGCCTTGTACTCACTCGGGTCAATGGTGAAGAGAACCTGGCCTTTCTTCACCGCTGAGCCTTCCGAGAAAGGCGCGCTTTCCAGGATGCCCGTGACCTGGGGACGAACGTCGACAGTGTAGTTCGCTGCCGTCCTTCCGACATACTCTCTGTAAATGGGTATTGTTTTTTGGATGACTGGGGCCACCACTACGACTGGAGGCTGCGCTACCCCCTGCGGCTGGTCACGGCCGTGGCCGCCGGAAGAGCAGCCAGCGGCAAATAGCAGGAGCAGGCCTAGAATGGATGCTGGAAGCAAAGCCCGAAAAGTTATCGTGGTGAGGTACCGTGACATCGTTAAGCCTCTGTCATTCGGAATGTAGGAGGTATATCACCAGGGCTAGTCCTGTGCAACTTGGCCCCGCAATCCCGAGCATATATAGACTATAGCCGCAGAATGCCATTTTTGAGGACGACGCGCCGATCAGTGAGAATGAAGCGGGAACTCCACCGATAGAACTGAGCGAGGATCGCTGCGATCAAGGTGACAACTGAGAAAGTCCAGGCGAGACCCAGCCACCCAGCCACATTTGCGCGTCGTCTGGGCTGCTCACGGAGTTCGCCTCGAAAAAGAACCGCGCCGCCAGTGAACCCAGCCAGACCGCCCAAGCGAAGACAATCCAGTGCGGCCGCGTTTTATAAACGAGATTCTCGCCGGCGCGGAGTTTCACCTTGCAACCTCCCGATGGATTCTATGGCGTCGCGTGGAAAAAGGCCTCCTGGAACACGCGCCATATAGTCTATATAACCGGCCAAATGTCGCTTCAGGGACTCGTCTTCCATGCGCGCACGCCGCACAATGACAGCACAAAACCCTGCCGCTGGAATCAAGGCCAGCCACGAACCGATGGTCAGGGCGCTTGCGGGTATTGCAATGAGCATAGCGAGATAGCCGGGATGCCGGAGCCAGCGGTAGGGACCGCGAGTGATGACGTGGTGGCCGCGCTCCGCTTGGATACGGACGACCGGGGAGAAAAAGTGATTCACGATCATCGCCCAGATTTGAAAGCTCAAGGCCACCGCGAAGACGGCCAGCGCAATCATGCTCACGGGGGGCCGGGACGGAGTTTGATTGATGCAGCCGGCCCACGTCCATGGCTGCGAAGCCTACGGTGACAAGGAACACGAAGCCGGCGCCAAAACGCTCATTCGCGTCCTGTCTGGTAGCGCCCGGATGTGCGCGCTCCTGGGCGAGCCCAGGATCAATCGCCAGCATCGTCACCAACAACAATGCTGCAAACACCGCAATGTAGGCCCGCAGCATCGGGATGCGCGCGGTGCCGGCGGCCAGAAACAGCCCTCCTGCAAGCAAACCTGTCAGGACTGCCCACCTGGTCAGAGCGCGGGAAATGTGGCCTTGGCTTCTCATGCTTCCTTACCGGCCCCGTGAATTGCACGAAGCCTGAAACTTCACGTACACTCAGGAAGAGCACAAATAGCGATTTTCGAGGAACAGCCGTGATTCAAATTCACCTACAACCCGAGGTCGAGACCAAACTGGTCGCCGAAGCCCAAGCGCGCGGACTGAGCCCGGAGAGCTACGTCGAACAACTCATTACCGAGCAAACCTCTAAGCCACAAGCGCAGGCTGACTCGGCGGACAGACTCGCCAGCCTGGAGAAATTTTTTGAGGAAATGGCAGCGCACTCCGACAAAATTCCCCACCTCCCCGACGAAGCCTTCACCCGTGAGAGCTTCTATCAGGATCACATCTGATGGCACTCCGCTATGCCATCGACACCAATGTGCTTCTGAGATTGGCTCAGCGAAACCACCCACAGCACGGCGTCATCGCTACCGCACTGCGCCGGCTGGTCGCGCGTGAAGTGGAACTTTGTTTCACGCCTCAGAACCTGGGCGAATTCTGGAATGTAAGTACCCGAGCTGTGGAGCGCAACGGCTTCGGTTTATCGATTCAGGAAACTGATGCCCATGTTCAGGCCATCGAGCGGACGATGACGCTCTTAGCCGAAGATGAGCGCGTATACAGGGTGTGGCGGCGACTGCTCCTCTCCTATGATGTACGTGGTGTCCAGGTGCATGACGCTCATCTTGCAGCAACCCTCGAAGTACACGGGGTTACACACCTGCTCACTTTCAACGGTGAGGACTTCAAGCGTTTTCCATCCCTCATTCCCGTGCATCCTGGGGAAGTACAGCCATGAGCACCACTGAATTTGCTCCTCATAGTTCCCTTTCCTATCGGCTCGGTGACGTTTCAGTTTAGCGGGAGCTGGTAGCGGCCTTGGCCGTTCGCACGGGATGCTTCGTCATGCCGAGGCTGGCCATCGCCTTCGTTACTGTCTGCTCCGCGTAATAATACGGGCGGGCTTTCGCCGGCGCAACCAGCTTGGTCGGGTCATTCTTGTCGTACCGATCCTTGCTCCGGTAGCTGGCCATATCCGGGTCGCGGTAGGGACAGCGGTTGCCCGCTGCCCCCCGCACGGATCCCCACGGGCGGCATTCCCGCATGGGGCTCTTATCTTGGATGAGTGGCGGCAAAGCGCTGCTCGGGATAAGGATGGAGCGCCCGCGGTCGGGGTAGCCATTGCTCTGCCAGTCGGTGCATGCG
>JBOGJX010000433.1:0-6455 GCA_050745285.1 Terriglobia bacterium | reverse complement strand
CCTACGAGGAACGTCTAGCGGCGCCCGATGAACGCCGGAAAACCCGCGTCGAGACGCCGCCGCTACAGCGCATTATCCGGCGCTTTCACACAGATTCTAACGTCATCCCTGATCTATAGCACCGGCTCATCCCAGTTCTCCAGGGCGGACTTGATGCGCGCCATGAACTGGTCACCCACGGCGCCGTCGAGCACTCGATGATCGAAGGAAAGCGTGAGATAAACCATGGTGCGGATGGCGATGGCGTCATCGCGGACCACGGGTCGCTTCTCAATCTTGCCTACGCCCAGGATGGCCACTTGCGGCTGGCTAATGATTGGCGTGCCAATCAGACTGCCGGTGATGCCGTGATTGCTGATGGTAAACGTGCCCTCCAACACTTCCTCGACGCTAAGGCGCTTTGAGCGCGCGCGCCCGGCAAGGTCGCTGACGGAGCGGGCCACGCCGAGAAAGCTCTTTTCGTCCGCGTGCTTGATCACCGGAACGATAAGCCCGGTTTCAAGCGCGACCGCCACGCCAATATTCACGTCGCGCTTGTAAATAATATTTCCCCCGTCGAGCGACGCGTTAACAATGGGGAACTGCTTCAACGCCTCGACCGCGGCGCGGATTAGGAAGGGCGTATAGGTCAACTTAATGCCGTTCCGCTGCTCGAATTCGCCCCCGTGGCTGGTCAATATCTGCGCCACCCTCGCCATTTCCACCTCAAAAACCGTAGCGACGTGGGGAGCAGTGCGCTTGCTCAGCGCCATGTGTTCCGCAATCTGGCGGCGCATCGGCGTCATGGGCACAACGTGCACGGGTCCGCTGAAAATCATGGCGGGCGTTGAGGAAGCCACGGGCGAAGACGGGGCGGTGAGAACGGATTTTACTGGCCGAGGCATCTGTATTTCCTGTGCCGCAGGGGCATATGGCGCCACGGCGGCCCCTGCTTGACCCACGCCTTCCTTCGACCGGGCAAGATAGACCAGCACGTCCTTCTTGCTGATCCTGCCGCCGAGTCCGGTGCCGCTCACAAGAGATAAGTCAATGTGATGCTCATGGGCCATTTTGCGGACCAGAGGCGAGGAACGAACTTTTTGTCCTGTTTGCCCTGGCTCGGTCGGTGCACCGGCGCCGCCGGAAGCTGCCGCCGGAGATGACGCTGCGGCGGGTGCAGCGCGCCCAGAGGTCTCTGCAGACAGCTCAGCAGGCGCGTTCCCTTCCTCGCCGTCAATTTCCGCGATGATGGTGTTCACCTCCACCGTCTGGTTTTCTTTAACCAGGACTTTGGTGAGAACGCCAGAGGCGGGCGACGGGATTTCCGCATCCACTTTGTCAGTGGAAATTTCAAGCAGTGGCTCATCCCGCTCAACCCGGTCGCCGGGTTTCTTGATCCAGCGGACCACCGTTCCTTCCGCGACACTTTCCCCCATCTGGGGCATGACAACATTCACGGGCATAGTTACCTCTGGGACTTCGCTATCAAGTGATTTAACGATTGAATCATTGAGTCATTGTTTCACTGACTCGATGAACCAATTGTCCCGGCTCAACCATTTCCATTTCAAATACCTTGCCGAAGTGCCGCACCACGCGCTCCGCCGCTTCTTCCAAATCAACCGGCTTGGCGAGCAACCTCTTCAAAGAGGTAACACCCTTATCGTGGAGGCCGCAGGGAACGATCCACTCAAAATAGCGTAAATCCGTATTGATGTTGAAGGCAAACCCGTGCGAAGTGACCCAACGAGAGATGTGAACTCCCATCGCCACGAGTTTCGCATTCTCCACCCAGACGCCTGTGAACCCGTTCATGCGTCCCGCATCAATGCCGTATTCGGCGGCGACAGCGATAAAAATTTCTTCAAGCGAGCGCATGTACCACCGGACGTCGCGCCGGTGGCTGCTAAGGTCAAAAATAGGATAACCCACAAGCTGCCCCGGCCCATGGTAGGTGACGTCGCCGCCGCGGTCTGTCTCAAATACTTCGGCTCCAACCTTCGCCAACCATTCCGGTGCAGCGAGAATATTCTCGCTGCGGGCATTGCGCCCTAACGTATAGACGTGAGGATGTTCGAGCAACAGAAGCGTGTCCGGAATCTCGCCGGCTTTCCGGGCTGCAATCAACTGCGTCTGCATGTCGAGCGCCGCGGCATAGTCCATGCGGCCGGTTTTTAGCACGTGGCAAAGCATAAAAAAGCCGTCAGCGTTTAGCGATCAGCTTTCAGCTTCGGATCGCAGAAATGCAGCTCCGGACCGCCGTTTACTGAAGGCTGAAAGCTGACGGCTGAGCGCTGGGTCATATATGGATGGCCCGGCCGCTGGCCGCGTGCGCTGCCTCAAAGATCGCTTCCGTCAACGTTGGATGCGGGTGCATCGCGTGCGCCAGGTCCTCAGCGGTGGCCTCGAGGCGCATGGCGATGACGGCCTCCGCGATCATCTCCGTCACGCGGGGCCCGATCATGTGGACGCCAAGGATTTCACCATACTCCTCTTCGCTGACGATTTTCACGAAGCCTTCGCGCACGCCCAGAATGGCCGCCCTGCTGTTGGCGGAAAACGGGAATTTGCCGGTGCGGACTTTGTACCCGGCCTCGCGCGCCTGCTTCTCCGTGAGACCCACGCTCGCGACTTCAGGCTCGCAAAAAACACAGTTCGGAGCTTGGCGGTAGTTGATCGGCGCGGGCGACTTCCCGGCGGCGTGATCGACTGCGACAAGCGCCTCCGCGTGTCCCACGTGAGCCAATAAGGGGCTTCCGGCCACGATATCACCTACGGCGTAAACGCCCGGCTCTTCGGTCCGCATGCCTTCATCCACTTCGATGAAACCGCTGTCGGCAACGATGCGAGTGTTTGCGAGGCCCACATCCTGCGTGTTCGGAACGCGGCCAGCGGCCACCAGCAGCGCCTCCGCGTCAAGCCGGTGAACCTCGCCGCTACTCTCGGTGAAAACCACTCGGACAATCTTACCCGTTTTAGTCGCGCGGCCCGTGCTCGCCGTGCCGGCCGCGACGCCCATCTTCGCCGCGCTCTGCAATTTGGCCTGAGTATAGACCGCGATGCCTTGCTTGCGCAGCGATTTCTCGAGGTCCGTCGAGACTTCTTCGTCCTCGCCGGGGAGCACGCGTGGAAGCGCCTCGATCAGCGTAACCCTCGTTCCCAGGCGGTGAAAGATCGATGCAAACTCCACGCCCCAGGCGCCCGCGCCGATCACCACCATGGACTCGGGCAGCCTCTTGAGGCCGAGGGCTTCCTTGTTGGTTAAAATGATCCTTCCGTCCGGATCAAGCCCTTCCATCTTCCGCGCCTCGGAGCCGGTGGCCAACACAATATTCCGCGCCTCTATTTCCGCGTGTTTCGCTTTAGGGCCAGAAATCGTGACCCGCCCGCCGCCCGCCAGCCGGCCGTATCCTTGAACGATTTCCACCTTGTTCTTCTTCAACAGGAATTCGACCCCTTGCGCCAGCTTCTTGACCAGCTTATCTTTCCGGTTCTGCATCGCCTCCCAGTCCATGTCAAAGCGCTTGCAGGAAATCCCGTATTCGCGGGCGTGTTGGAAGTAGGTGAGAACCTCAGCGTTGAAGAGCATCGCTTTGGTGGGTATGCAGCCCCAATGCAGGCAGGTACCGCCGAAATGATTCTCGGCCTCCACCAGCACCGTCTTCAAGCCGAGCTGCCCGCCGCGAATGGCGGCAACGGAGCCCGCGGGCCCGCCGCCGATAATCGCGAGATCGAATTGGAAGATTTCCGCCAAGGGTAGTTTTGCTGACGTCAGGGATTCACGGCGCTAAAAGCCATCCGAAGCCCATGTTACCCGATGGAGGATGAAGGGACAAGCCGGACTGATTGGCCGAACAGACTCGCATGGCAGCCGCGGCACGATTTGCGCGCCGTGGGCTATTACCGATTCAGGACAAGAACCCACGGCACAAACTCCGTGCCGTGGCTACCACTCCCGGATCACGGTTACTTGAGGCTATCGAGGTAGGTGGTGAGCGCCTTCATGTCATCCGCGGAGAGCGGGAAGGACGGCATGCCTCCGGCTTTCATCTTCGCATTTGGATGGCGGATGAGGTCCGCCAGTTTATCCGGGGGCAGTTTCTGGCCGACCCCGATCAGCTTGATGGCCATCGCCGTTCCCACAGCCCCTTCGCCATGGCACGCGACGCAGCCCTGCGATTCAAAAATCTGTTTACCCTTGGTCACGAGCGGACTAGCCGCAACCACAAGAGCCGCGGTGGTGGCCGATCCGGCGGCCAGTTCGGGCTGGAATGGTTGCTTCATGAACTGTTTCTCGGCTTCATCCTGACGGGCTAGTTGTGCCGCAACGGCGGGGTCACGGTTATCCACCCGATAGCTGACAATGCCGAGGACAATCAATCCGAGGAGAACCACGGTAAAAATTCCGGCGGCAATCGGACGCCGCCACGGGCGCCGCTCGGGACGCCGGTCATAGAACGGCAAGCCCAGCAACAGCGCCGTGATGATTCCCGGCGCCACCAGAATTCCGATCACCGCAAGTGGGCCTTCCCAATACTTCAGAAACTGAAAGATGGGGCGGTAATACCATTCCGGGCGCGGAATGAATTGCGTATCCGCCGGGTTGGCGGCGGGTCCCAACCCCTTGGGGATGAAATGCGCGAGCAAGAACAATATGATAATCAAGATCAGAGCAACGACTGCATCCATCACCACTTGCTTGGGGTAGAACGTCTCAGTCCTTTGCTTGGGAGCAATCGGATCAGCGCTGGGAGGCCCTGCCGGTCCCGCCTTGCGAAATAGGAAGACGTGCGCGCCAACAAACGCCAGCAGGCCAAGAGGCAGGATAAAAACATGCGCTACAAAAAAGCGGGAGATGGTGAGCGTCCCCATATCCGCGCCGCCGCGCAAGGCCAGCTTCAGCCACTGGCCGATGACGGGGGCCTCGCTCATGGCGTTGGTTCCGACCGCAGTGGCAAAATAGGACCGCTCATCCCAGGGCAGCAGATAACCGGTGAACGCCATGCCGAGAATCAGGGCAAAGAGAATACACCCGGAGAGCCAAAGCAGCTCGCGGCGGCCTTTGTACGACCCGAACATAAACGTCTGGGTGAGGTGGATGACGAGCAGGATCACCATGATGCTCGCGCCATAGGAATGGATGCTGCGCAGAAACGCCCCGTCCGTCACCACCTTCATCAGGTACGCGACGGTGGTGTGCGCGTGGTCGGCGGACGGCACGTAATACATGGCCAGGAAGATACCAGTTACCACCTGGGACAACAGAAGGAAGAGCAGCCCTGAGCCAAAGACGTAGGACCAGCGCGCCCCACCCGGGATGCGCTCTTCGAGCGCTTCACGCATGATGCCCCGCCACCCTGTGCGGCGGTCGAGCCACTCCGGGAAATTTCCCTCTGGCTGTGGAGAAGGACTTGGGGGCATATCGACGGGAATTTCCGCCATATCTAAATACCTTTGGATGAGCGTTAACTGATGACTTGTTTAGCCGGGACGAGGTTTTGAAAATATTCGTAGCGGACCATCAAATGCCCGTCTTTGACCGCAATGGGAAGCGTATCCATCCCGCGCGGCGGAGGGCCGGAAATATACTTTCCGTCCGGCGAAAACGTGCCCCCATGGCATGGACAGTGGAAATGGTCAGCGCCGGCTTGCCAAGCCACCTCACACCCAAGATGGGGGCAGACGGCAGTGAGCACTTCCACCTTGCCGTCTGGCCCTTTCGTTACGTAAACAACCTTCTCGGATATCTCCTGCCGCCAGCCATCCACCGTCTGGAGCTTGATCACTTGGCGTAAGGGAGCGCTCAGAGAAGTGAACTGATCCGCCGGTCCCAGGTCCGACCAAACGCCGCCGCCGGCGCCCTTGGCAAAGACTGGATAAAGAGACTCGCGGACAAGCGGTATGGCAAGCAGGCAGGCCACCACCGCACCAGAAACACCTAACACCCAGCCAATAAATTTGCGTCGGTCGGGTAGCTCCGCCTGCTTCTCAGGCTCGGGTATTGGCGCTTCTTGGGTTTCGTGTTGGCCGGGATTTGCGTCGTCACTCATCAGCTTACTCTCCAGATGTCTTCATAATCCGTCAAGGACGAATATCTTTTGTGGGCGCGCGCGGCGGATTAACGGGCGCACGCACCTCCTTTAAATGGTGAGGTCCATCATTGTGCCAAGAGTTGCTTGGAATTTCCATACTAAAAATTATGCAACACCGATGCCTCAGTTTCGGGCGCATAGGCGGCATCACGCCGCCATCTGCAAGCTGGCGGGATAAACCCGCTGTTACATCCGAATCTAGCGATACTGGGTTAAGTCGCGTTACCGCTGTGTCAGGGCATGGCTTTAGCCATGCCGCGCAGTGCGCCTTCCCTTGATCCCTGGGGCTTTAGCCCCTGATGCCCTCAGCGGCTAAAGCCGTCGATCTTTTAGATCCTGGTTTGGCACGGCTAAAGCCGTGCCCTGACACGCCGCTATCGAACT
>JBOGJX010000432.1:0-6098 GCA_050745285.1 Terriglobia bacterium | reverse complement strand
GTACGCCAATCGCCGCAGCCGGAGACAGCGAGAATAACAAGCACATTACGGCACGGTTAAAACCGTGCCCTTCCGCCCTCTTGACCGAACTTTTCGGCCCTCGAGGTTCGCACACATCGCAAAATACGCGATGTGTGCGCCACCCAGGGCGTGTCGGCGGCATTTGTTGCCGGCGAGATGCCCGCGTTACGGACGTGTGAATCAGTTCTTCCTTAGCATGACGAGACCCGCGATCGAGAATCTGCAAGAGGCCATTGATTACCGCTTCCGCAACGCGGAGTTGCTGATCGAGGCGCTTACCCACTCATCCTTCTCCCGTGAGGCTTCTGGTGAGCCTTCCGCCCCCGCCCAGGTAAAGGATAACGAGCAGTTTGAGTTTCTTGGCGACGCGGTGCTGGGCTTCGTGGTGAGCGTTAAACTGGCCGACGCTTTCCCGGAGTGCCCGGAAGGGAAACTCTCTCGCGCGCGCTCAAACCTGGTGGCTACCGAGCATCTGGGCGAAGTGGCTGTGAGTCTCGGCTTGGGCGATTACCTCCGCCTCGGCCACGGCGAAGAAAAGACCGGAGGACGATCCAAATCGCGGCTGGCAGTGAACGCTTTGGAAGCGCTGGTGGCGGCGATTTACCGCGATGGCGGAGTGAGCGCCGCTGAGCAATTCATCACCCGCTTCATCCTGCCTGAAGACCTGACGGCTGCCCAGGATCAACTCTTCACGGTTGACTATAAGTCCGCCTTACAGGAATACTTACAAGCGGGACATTTGGGCGCTGCCGTGTACCGCATTGTGACCGAGAACGGCCCCGAGCATCAAAAAACCTTTGCGGTTGAAGTCTCAGCCTCAGGCCGGGTGGCTCAGGGTAAGGGCGGCAGCAAAAAGCTGGCCGAGCAGGAAGCCGCCCGGATGTGCCTGGAGATGGTGGAAAGGAGCCGCCTTGCCGAGGGATGAGCTGCATCGCAAATCTTCCACGCGGGATACGTTTGAATCGCTAGTGATCACGGTGATTCTGGCGATTTTCGGCACCACGTTCGTCGTGCAGGCCTTCAAGATCCCGACCGGATCGATGGAAAACACGCTGCTGATCGGCGACCATCTCCTGGTCAACAAGTTCTGCTTCGCGGACGAGCCGGGGTGGGTGCGGCACATTCTGCCCTACCGCAGCATTCATCGCGGCGACATCCTGGTTTTTAAATTTCCCTACGTTGAAGAGCAGCAGGAGCCGGGCACCCATTTCGTGAAGCGGGTTATCGGCGTTCCTGGCGATCACATCCGCATTGTCAACCGGCAGGTTTACGTCAACGGAGTGGCGCAGGAGAACCCTCACGTGCACCACACGTATGTGGGCATTCCCCGCCCCGGCGATGATTTCCCTCTGGCGTCCGGTGAATTTCTGCCCGGCTCAACCCTGAGCTGGGACGAATCGCTGGCCAGCTATGTGAAGGATGGCGAGCTCGTGGTGCCTCCGGGAGAGTATTTCGTGATGGGTGACAATCGCGAAAACAGTTGGGACAGCCGCTTCTGGGGATTCGTGCCGGAGAACCTCGCGCATGGAGGCGGCTCCGGGCGACCCCTCATCGTCTACTGGTCATACGAGACGTCACCGGGCGCTTATCTGCGCACATCTTTCGCGGACCGCGTTTCACAGACGGTGAGCCTTGTGGTTCACTTCTTCACCAGGACACGCTGGCGGCGTACCTTCAGGCTTGCGCGCTGATGCCATTTTTTCACCGCCACCGCGCTCGTACCGCGTTGCTGATCCTGGCTGGCGCGCTCCTCGCCGGCTGGCTGGTCCCTCCCTTTTTCCACGCCGGCCGCTACCGCAAAATTCTCCGCTCCACCCTCGAAAACAACCTGGGAAGGCCGGTTGTGCTGGGCGCGGTCACGTTGCGGCTCCTGCCTCACCCCGGCTTTTCTATTCACAATGTCATCATCGAGGAAGACCCGCGCTTTGGCTCGGAGCCGTTTGCGAGAGTTGATCGGGTTGAATGCGATCTGCGCTGGGGAAGCCTATGGGGATCGCGCCTGGATTGCTCAAGAATCATTCTCAGCGATCCCGTCCTGAACGTGGTGCGCGATGTGCAGGGCCAGTGGAACATTGAGGAGTTTTTCCATCGCGGCGGCGCGGAAGTTAAGGCCGCAGCCGCGGGCACAAGGTGCCCCGCCGCGGAGCCGTTTGATTTTGAAGTCGACGGCGCGCGCGTCAATTTCACCGTCAACGGCGTCAAAAAACCCTTCGCCCTGGACCGGGTCCAGGCTCAGCTTCAATTTGACCCGCGGCAACGCTCTGTCCAGTTTCGCATTCAGGGCACGCCGGTGCGGACGGACCTGAGCCTGCAGCCGCCGGGCCCATTTCTATTAACCGGGGAGTGGCAGCCCGCGACCGGATTCAACGGCCCTTTCCATGCGCGGCTCACAACCCACGGCTCGCTGCTCTATGGATGGATTCCCCTGATCCTTCATCGCGATCCCGGCGTCTACGGTCTCGCCAACGCAGACATTCAGTTGGCGGGCTCCATCCACCGGGTTAAGATCACCGGACAAATGCAGATCAACCAGCTTCACCTCTGGGACTCCTTGCCTCCATCGTCCGTGATGCCGGTAAGCCTCAGTTTTGCCGGCGAATGGGACCGCGATCAGGGCCGGGTGCAAATTCAGAAGGCGGACGCGGCCTTCTCCGGGTCACATCTGCGTCTCACCGGCATGATCTCACGAATTTCCGGGGCGCCCCATGTAGACCTTGTGCTCGCGCTCCATCAGTCGCGCCTTGAAGACCTGGTTGCGTTAGCCAACCGGCTTACGAAACATCCCACGAGCCTTGCCGCTTCCGGGCGGGTGGATGCGCTGCTGACCCTGCAAGGGCCGTGGCAAGAACGGCGCTATGGCGGCTTTGTGGGAGTACGCTCTCTGGCGTTAAGCAGCCACGGCGTTGAGCTTTCTTCGCGCCAAGTGGGAATCCACGTCGATGACCAAGGCGCCCACTTGGCCCCCACGCATTTTTTCATTGGCGCCCATATCCAAGGAATAGCGGAAGGGAGCATGGCGCTTCCGGGCGGCGCGCCGGGTGTACAAGAAGACCAAGGTTCGCAATTACAGTTGCGTATTTCCCCTCATCCGGCACGACGGGAAGCGCTGCTTCCCCGCGCCACGCTCTCCCGAAGGGAGAGGGCTGGCGCTCGAATTAGAAAGGGCGCCGGCCCTCTCCCAGGGGGACAGGACGGAGCGCCACCACGTTACGAGCTGGTCTTCACGCTGAAAAAGGCCCCTCTTCGCGATTGCATCCGCATTGTGCGGTCGCTGGGCGTCGGCCAACTTCGTGATGTTGACGCGACGGGGTGGGCCAGCGCGTCGATCCGGTTCTCGGGCCGCGCTTGGCCGTTCTCCCGGCCACAGCTCTCGGCCCAGGGGGATCTCGGCGCCGCGCGCCTTCTGGTGGCAGGGCTCAACGAGCCCGTCCGCTTCAGCCGCTTTCATTTTGAGCTTGCCAATGGCGCCTTTGTAGCGATGCCGGTGACGGCAGGGATTGGAGATGCTAGCTTCTCGGGATGGCTGAAACACGGTCCCGCCCGTGAAACTCCGTGGCGGTTTGATGCCCGGACTTCGCGTCTGAGCTTAGAGCAGGCCTCGCTCTGGTTCACGGTGCTTGGCTACCGCCGCCCCATGCCGATCCTCGACTTAATCCCGGGGCTGCGATCTCTTGCGGGGCGCGCCACAGCTAGCCGGAACGTATTCGCCGCGGTGAATGCCCGGGGTAGTTTTGAATGCCCTGAGGTCACGTTTCATACGCTCAACCTCGAAGATTTTCGCGCTGGCGTCACCCTTTCCGGACGCGTCGCACGAATTTCAGCGGCCACGTTCCGGGTAGCCGGAGGCAGAGGCGATGGCTCGGCCGAGGTTGATTTCAAGCAAGCCCCGGCCCATATCATTGCACAGTTCGGGCTGTCTGGCTTGCGGCTGCAGCGTTTCGCCGGGAAGCTCCCGGCGGCGCTTGGCGGTATCCGCGGCGCGCTCTCCGCCGTGGGACACTTGGCCACACGAGGGCTCACGCGCCCGGAAATGTCCGCACACTTAGCCGGCAAAGTGGAAGTTCGCCTGAGGAATGTTACTTTGGGGAGTTTCGATCCGCTTGAGGCCGCGGCGCGGGCTGCATCGCTTGGCGTCCTGGCGCCAGCGCGCACAGAACTGAGCTTCCCTTCGCTCGAGGCGAGTCTTGGCATCGGGAATCAGAGCGTCACCTTAAGCCCGGCGCAAGTGTTTCTCAGCGGGGCGGCGCTGAGACTAGCGGGAAGTTACAATTTTAATGGTAATGCCGACCTCACCCTGAGCGCGGATATGACTCACGTTCATCGGCGATGGATGATGATGAGCGGCGACACGCGGAACAACCCGTCCCGCCGCGTAGCCACCCTCCACCTGGTGGGCCGCCTCAAGAGCCTGACCGTAATCCCGGTGATTGAGACTGCGCAAGCCCATCGCTGACGCGGTGGGCAGCCACGGCACGATTTTCGTGCCGTGGGCTTTTGCCAAACCGGGACAACGGCCCACGGCACAAACGCCGTGCCGTGGCTCTTACTTCAACATCTCGCGGGGTGGCGCTACTGCGCTTTAATGCGAACCAACACCACGCCGTGCCGGGGCACTTCGGCGGAATAGCTCCCGGTGAACGTACCCATGTCTTTATGCTGCCAGAGGTCGCGCACCGTGGCCGAACCCTGGATGCCGATGTCATGGAAATCAACCTTCATCGTGGCGGGGCCCTCGCTGCGATTGAAGAGGCCCACCGCGGCGCTTCCATCGGCGAGCGGCTTCACCCAAACTTCGAGCGGCCCTTCTTGCGCCACGCGATGGCCTTCGAAGCCCTTGGGATCCTGATCTACCGCAACCACTTCACGGTTGGTCAGAATGCTCAGGGTTTCGGGGCTCATGTCCGCCAGGTCGTTTCCGGAGAGCAACGGCGCGGCTAGAATCGACCATAGACTCATCTGCGTGCGGCCTTCGTCGGGATTCAAGCCCCTGGTGCGGCGGGTTCCGTTCCTGCCGGGCACGGTAAGCGTGTTTCCGACCTCGAGCATATCCGGGTCATTCCAGTGCCCCGGCCCGGCAAACTTGCCGAGGCCGTTCTGCTCGAACCCGTTAAAAGCCATGCTCGTGTAGGACGCGTTGATGTCTCCAGTCGTACGCCACAGGTTCCCACCCACCGATGGCGCCCACCTCCATGACTGCTGCAGGCCGTATTGGCAAAGACTATAAACGATGGGGCGCCCGCTCTCTTGGAGCGCGTCATACATTTTGCGATAGACGGCTTGCATCTGGCTGGGTTGGTAAACCTTGCTTGCGCTGCACCAGTCGTACTTGAGGTAATCCACACCCCATGAGGCATAGGTCTTGGCGTCCTGCGCCTCATGCATGTAGCTGCCCGTAAAGTTCGCGCAGGTCTTTGGGCCAGGCGAAGAGTAGATGCCAAACTTCAGCCCCAGGCTGTGGATGTAATCACCCAGACCCTTCATGTCAGGGAACTTCGAATTCGCGGTGATGTTGCCGTTGGCGTCGCGCGATCCCGCCCAGCAGTCATCTACGTTTACGTAGACATATCCGGCGGCCTTCATGCCATTGTCCACCATGGCCTTTGCCTGCGCCTTGACGATATCCTCCGTGATCCCGCAGTGGAAATGGTTCCAGCTATTCCAGCCCATCGGCGGCGTCAAAGCCAACTTGGCCAACTGGGCCGGCTGGGATTGCTGCGCGCTGGCGGAGGGCGCGAATGAACAAACGATTGCGAGAATTCCGCTCGCCACGGCGACTGCTCCCAATCTGCCAATTTTCATGAACTCACCTCCGGTAATTGCCCGCTTCGTGGCGAATCCGCCCTCCAGCAGGTTAACACCCCCCCGTGTGAAGGGGGTAGCGGCGATTTTACATCGCCACAAATCAAGTGTTCTCGACATGCCAATGGCGGCGTAAAGCCACCCCTACGCGTTTTCAGCAATCTGCTCAATCGAGCAGCAAGCGTACACCGGCAAAAAGCGTGAAGTCAACCGGATGGAGGGATGTAGGTCCCGCTGAGAAGGCAGGTTCGTAGGGGCGCTGCTTGCCGCGCCCACTG
>JBOGJX010000431.1:0-6884 GCA_050745285.1 Terriglobia bacterium | reverse complement strand
ACCGTAGTAGCTCATGTCGCCTCCGCCATGAACCTTTACCATGCCCCGCCTGAAAAGCGGACATTTCACTTGCTAATTGAACCGGACATATCATGTGCTAACAACACATTCTCACGGACGTCGGGCGGTGGATGGAGAAGCATGGTAATACCATCTATGGCGCCGAACGGTGCCGCGTGACGAGATCCGCTTATGCCAAATTCACGCGCAAGGGAAACACGCTCTACATGCACGTGGACTTCTGGCCGGGCCAGTGGGTGGCGATTGGAGGACTCAAGACCAAGGTGAACTCTGCGCGGCTCTTGACCACGGGCCAACCGGTGAAGGTGGAGCAAACGGAGTTTCAGGCGAAGTTCACCGGCCTGCCGTCGCAGTCGCCTGACCCATTGGCAACCGTGCTCGAGATCGACTGTGACAGCGAGCCTATCCAGGATACGCTGTGGGAGCGCGAAAATAAGCCCAGGGATGGAGTATAGGAAGCATAGACACATAGGATCGCGATGTGGTAGTCGCGGCACAGACTGCGTGCCGCGGCTACCCTCTGAAATACGAGCGGCCTCCGTAACATGAGCAAGGCGCGTTTCGAAGCCTTTTCCGATAGCGTTTTCGCCTTCGCGATCACGCTGCTGGTCCTCGGGATCGCCCTGCCCGCGTTCAAGAATCCGCCCTCTGAGCGCGAACTGACCCATGCTCTGCTGCACCTATGGCCAAGCCTGCTCGCCTATGCCCTCAGTTTCGCCGTCATCGGGATCATGTGGCAGAACCACCATGCCCTCTTCCGTCTTGTGGACGGCATTGACCGCACGACCATTTTTCTCAATCTAGCCCTGCTGGGCGTGACCGTATTCATTCCGTTCGCGACTTCGACGCTCGGGGCGTATCCTACCATGCGTTCCTCGACGTTTCTATACGGCCTGACCCTGACGAGTTCGGCAACGGTCTATAACCTGCTGGTCATGCACCTTCGTCGCAGCGGCGTGTTCAGTGCGCACGTCAGCAGATCAAAAGTCCAGCAGACGCTGGTCTCGTACCGTGTAGGTTGGGCCACGTACACCATCGCGACGCTCTCTTCGCTGCTCGCGCCGGTCCTGAGTTTTGCGCTTTACTTGTGCGTCGCCGCCTACTTCCTGTTTCCGCATGGCCTCGACGCCGATATCAGGGACACGTCACGGCAAGAGAGGTAGCCACGGCACGGTTTGTGTGCCGTGGGTTTTTGCGCATTGCCGTTGGTTTTTGCGCATCGAAAAACCCACGGCGCAAACTGTGCGCCATGCCTACCCGCTAACATTTCCTTGCCTTTATTTCCTGCATTTTCGTTGTTTCCGCTACAATATATCTTAGGCCGATCGCACCGCAGTGCGGCAGAGCCGCAACGCGGCGCAGAAATGTCATGCTGAGCGAAGCGAAGCATCTGCTTCTAAGCAATGGAAGAAGCAGATGCCTCGCTTCGCTCAGCATGACAGGTTCCCAACTTCTTGCAAAACAAATGACCACAATTGCCTATCTTGACGCCTCTTCCGGCATCAGCGGGGACATGTTTCTTGCGGCGCTGCTCGACGCAGGCTTGCCCGAGGATCAATTACTGGCTGAGCTGGCGAAAATTCCGGTTGGACCATATGAATTCAAGCGATCGCGCGTGATGAGATCGAGCCTTGTGGGCAACCACATTGAGTTCATTGTTACGGAAAAACAGCCGCACCGGCACCTGCATCACATCGAGAAGATGTTCAATGAGAGCGCGCTTGCGCAGCAGGTTAAGGACCGTGCTCTTGCCATTTTTGGGCGTCTTGCCGAAGCCGAGGGCAAGCTGCACGGCAAGCCGCCGGGTTCCGTTCACTTTCACGAGGTAGGCGCGGTAGACGCGGTCCTGGACATCGCCGGGGCGTGCGTGGGGCTCGATCTTTTGGGCATAGCGGAATTGTATTGCTCGCGGCTTAACGTGGGCAGCGGGCGCGTTTTAGCGGCGCATGGGAACCTGCCCGTTCCCGCTCCTGCCACAGCCGAGTTGCTCAAAGGACTGCCGATTTATTCCACCGGCGTTGACGGCGAGCTGGTCACACCGACCGGCGCGGCCATTGTTTCAACCCTGGCCAAGGGCTTCGGCCCCATGCCGCCCATGACGGTGCAGCAGATTGGGTATGGCGCGGGGACACGCGATTTCCCCGGACATCCGAACCTTGCGCGTCTTTTTGTGGGAGAAAAGGCGGAGGGTTCGCGGGCAGCGGAAGGCTTAATTTCCGTGATTCAGGCTAACGTGGACGATATGAGCCCACAGCTTTTCGGATATGTGATGGAGCGGGCGCTGGCCGCGGGCGCCTTGGATGTGACGTGCAGCTCAATCCAAATGAAGAAGAACCGGCCGGGCCTCGAGATTACGATTCTCTGCGCGCCGGAGCGCGTGGAAGCCCTCTCGCGCATTCTTTTCGACGAGACCACAACCCTGGGCGTTCGCATCCATGAAGCCCGCAGGCTGGTGCTCGGCCGCGAAGTGGTGAGCGTTGAAACGATTTATGGCCAAGTCCGCGTTAAGGTGGCGCGAAGTAATGGCCGAGTGTTGAACGCCGCCCCCGAATACGACGATTGCCGCCGGTTGGCGGAAGAGAAATCCGTGCCGCTGAAAGAAGTGATGCTCGCGGCCCAGGTTGCATTTCGGAACAGAAGAAATTGAATCATTGAGTCATCGGGTCATTGTTTCATCGAAGCAATGGAAAAATGCCCAATGAAAAAATGAAGAAATGAAGAAATTCTACCTCACTACTCCCATTTACTATCCCAACGCCCGCCCGCACGTAGGCTCGGCCTATACCACGATTGCGTGTGACGCCATCGCGCGTTACAAGCGCATGTGCGGATATGACGTGGCTTTCCTCACTGGCACCGACGAGCACGGCGAGAAGCTCCAGCGCGCGGCGGATGCTGTAGGAATCCCGGTTGAGCAGTTTGTGGGCGAAAAGCGCGAGTTATTCAAAGACTTGTGGCGTACGCTCGGCATTGGCGAATTCCGTGACTCCTCAGCTTCGGACGCGGACGTAGCGGCGGGTTTAGCCCGCCAGGGCGAAAATGGCGGCGTGAAGCCGCCTCTACATCCTATAAAGCGCCTGTTTGTCCACACGTCGCAAAACCTGGCCCATAAGGCTGCCGTGCACTGGATGATCCGCCAGGCCGATAAAGCGGGAACCATCGAAAAGAAGAAGTACGAAGGCCGCTACTGCATTTTTGACGAGCGGTATGTTTCCGACAGCCCCGAACCCGTCAATTGTGACATCTGTGGAAGACCCGCGGAACTGGTCAGCGAAGAAAATTATTTCTTTAAGCTCTCGGCATTCCAAGACCGCTTGCTGAAGCATTACGAGGACCACCCCGAATTCGTTCTACCCGACTTCCGCATGAACGAAGTGAAAAGCTTTGTGAAAAGCGGCCTGCGCGACATCTCCATCAGCCGCCGGCGCCTGAAGTGGGGCATCCCGTGGCCGGATGATCCGGATCAGGTAGTCTACGTCTGGTATGACGCGCTCACCAGCTACCTCAGCGGGATGGGCTTTGAAGGCGAAAAGCGAAGCCATGATTTTGAGAAATACTGGCCAGCCGACCTGCACATGATCGGCAAGGACATTCTGCGCTTTCACGCCGTCTATTGGCCCGCATTCCTGTGGGCTGCCGGCCTGGAGCTTCCCACAACCATATTTGCCCACGGTTGGATTTACTACGAGCAGGACAAGATGAGTAAGTCCAAGGGAAACGTGGTGTATCCCGAACCAATCATCAAGGCATTCGAGGAATTCGGCGCGCCCGGCAATGACGCGCTGCGCTATTACTTGTTGCGCGATACGCCGTTAGGATTGGATGGGAGTTTCTCTTACGCGGGTTTGGTTGACCGCTACAATTTCGACTTGGCGAACGACTTTGGCAACTTGGCAAACCGGACGATCACGATGATTGACCGCTACTGTGAAGGGCGGATTCCGATTCCGGTTGGGGCCCCGAGTGCAGCGGAAGAGAGACTCAAGAACGCCTCGCTGGTAAGTTCAAGGCCGGGGGCGATGCCCTGGCATGTCCGGTCGGCCCTTTTGCAAGCGCCCGCTTCAGTGATTTCCGATGAAAAGAAGGAGATATTGAGACGCGCTCACAGCGTCACGGAGGAGAACTCGAGCGTGGCGCCGGATTACTTCAACTACCGGGCCTTGATGAACACCTTTAACATACCCTCGGCCATTCTCGGCGCTTGGGACGGCATTTCCCAGGTCAATGGCTACTTGGTAGATCAGCAGCCCTGGAAGCTGGCGGAATCAACCACTCGGGAGGACCGGAGGCGACTTGAATGGGTTCTCTTCAGCGCGTCGGACTTGCTCCGCCTAGTTGCGATCATGCTCTATCCCGTCATTCCGGAGAGTGCCATCCGCCTGTGGGAGCAACTCGGCTGCTCTAAGGACTTGGGGCCGATTGACAAAGAGCGTATCGATCAGCTTCAGTGGGGAGAATTTAAGCCCGGAACGAGAGTCGGCAAGCCCGAACCCATCTTCCCCCGCCTCGACAAAGAAAAGACACTTGCCAGGCTGCACGAGCTTGCGGAAGAGGACCGTGCGGCTGATACAAATTCAAAGGAGGCATCAACCCAAGTGGAATCACAACCCGAACAGAAGGCCGCGCCGCAAGGCGCGACCGCCCCGAATCCTGAAGCCCGAACTGCGAATCCTGTGATTCAAACCCCGAACCCCGAACCCCGAATCCCTAATCCCGAGCCGCAAAAGATCACCATCGACGACTTCGCCAAGATCGATCTACGCGTGGGAACAATTCTTTCTGCCGAGCCGATCCCCGGAGCAACAAAGCTCTTGAAGCTCCAAGTGGATATCGGAACGGAAGTGCGCCAGGTCTGCGCAGGCATCGCGGAGTATTACAAGCCCGAGCAACTCGTAGGTATGAAAATCGTCCTGGTGGCGAACCTGCAACCGCGCAAGCTGCGCGGCGTGGAATCAAATGGAATGATTGTCGCTGCGTCCGTAGGCGAAGAAGGAAAGCCGGTTTTGGTAACATTCAGGGAAGAGGTTCCGAATGGAGCAAAGCTCAGGTAATTGAACCATTGATTCACTGAATCATTGAGTCATTGAGGAGATAACTGGTAGCGTGCAGCAATCAACGGAATTAAAAGAGCGTACCAAGCGGTTTGCTATCCGAATTGTCAGGCTTTTCCGATCATTACCCAAGACTTGAAGAAGCGCGAGTTTTGGGAAGACAGGTCCTGTGGTCGGGAACATCTCTCGCAGCCAATTATCGTGCGGTGTGCCGATCTCGATCCAAGGCCGAGTTTATTGCCAAAATTGGAATTGTTGTGGAGGAGACCGACGAAACAGTTTTCTGGCTGGAGTTGCTTGTGGAAACAGGTGTCTTAGGGGAGAAGCAGTTGGGGAGTCTTCGCGTTGAGGCAAATGTGCTTCTCGCCATATTCGCGGCTTCTCAGCGCACGGCGAAAGCGCACTCGCCCCGGCCTTCCAATGAGCCGATGAATCAATGAATCAATCCCTTATAGACTCTCATTGTCACTTAGACGGCCCCGAATATGATTCGGATCGCGATGCTGTGATTGCACGCGCGCGCGAAGCGGGCGTCCGGCATCTGCTGGTCATTGGCACGGGAGCAAGCTACCAGGAAATCGGCGCGGCGCTTCCCATCGCGGAAAGCATTGACGGGGCATACTGTGCTGCCGGCATTCATCCGCACGAGGCGAGCAAGTTTCTGGCAAGTGACTTCAGCGAACTGCGCGCGTTTGCCCGCCACCCGAAGTTTCTTGCCATCGGCGAAATCGGTTTGGATTATCACTACGATCATTCCCCGCGCGAAGCGCAGCGGGAAATCCTCATTCGCCAACTTGAGCTCGCGCGCGAGTTGAAGCTGCCGGTGCTTATTCATTGCCGCGAGGCTTGGGATGACTTGCGACGAATCTGCCACGAGCACTGGCGCGGTGCCGGCCGCGGCGGCATTCTACATTGCTTCACCGGAAGCCGGGAAGACGCTTTTAAGTTGATGGACTATGGGTTCATGATTTCTTTTGCCGGAAACCTGACGTTTAAGAATGCCGGCGCCTTGCGCGAAGTGGCGCGTCAAATCCCGGCCAACTACCTGCTCACCGAAACCGACTGTCCTTTTCTGGCGCCGGTCCCGCATCGAGGAAAGCGCAATGAACCAGCATTTGTTGCTGAAGTGCTGCGTCAACTCGCCGTACTACGTGGGACAAGCGAAGAGGAATTGGGAGCGCAGGTGCACGACAATTTCAAGACGTTGTTCTCGCTGTGACGAGAATGTCCGTTGTCAGTAGTCAGTGGTCAGTGGTCGTTTGTGTTTTTTCAGCGGCGCCGAACAGTCTCCCTATGCCAGGAGCAACGGACAACGAACCATTGACAACTGACCACTGACTGACAACGCACAACGGACGGCCAGCGGTGGCCGTATTGTTCTGTAGGTTAAGATCAGTAGTGTCCGGTAAAAGTATGGACGATTCCCGCTAACTGATTGATCGAGCGATAGTAAAGGGTCAAAGTGAAGTTTTTCGACTTCAATTTTTTACCGCGTTTCTGGCACCATCGTACCGTCCTTCCAATCCTACCCGGAGGCAGTCGATGTACCAAGGCCAGACCGTTTTCTCTCAACTCATGGAGTTCATTCCCGCCTATCAGTTTCAACTCTGCGTCGATCGATACCATGGCAATCGCTACGTCAAAGATTTCTCTTGTTGGGATCAGTTCCTTTGTCTGGCTTTTGCTCAACTCACCTATCGCGAGAGTCTGCGCGACATCGAGGCTTGCCTCCGCGCCCAGCAATCCAAACTCTATCACATGGGTTTCCGGGGACAGGTTTCTCGCAATACGCTGGCTCACGCCAACGAGGTT
>JBOGJX010000430.1:0-8633 GCA_050745285.1 Terriglobia bacterium | reverse complement strand
GCCGCAGAGTTTCAAAAACAAAACTCTACGCTACAACACAAAAGCAAAAATGCCGCAGAGTTTCAAAAGCAAAACTCTGCGCTACACTCATGCCTGACAAACGCATTCGCGTGCTGGTTGCAAAGCCTGGCCTCGACGGCCACGATCGCGGGGCCAAGATCATCGCCCGTGCGCTGCGCGATGCTGGCATGGAAGTGATTTACACCGGGCTGCGCCAAACCGCCGGGCAGATCGTCCACGCCGCTCTCGAGGAGGACGTGGACGCCATCGGCATCTCCATCCTTTCCGGCGCGCATAACACTATTCTGCCCCGCATCTGCGAGCTTCTGCGCGAACAGGGCATGGAGGACGTGCTGGTCACCGCCGGTGGCATCATCCCGGACGAGGACATCCCGGCTCTGAAACAGGCTGGCGTGGCGGCGGTCTTCCAGCCCGGCGCATCCACCACAGAGATTATCGAATTCATCCGGACGCATTCACGCGGTGCGATTGCGGAGGGCGGGCCATAATTCCGCCGCCCGCCCGTATGCGGCGTCTCAGTTTTGAGGGACAGTCATTCCAGCGCAAGGTCGTAAATTCCATTTTTTTGCAAGATTTCCAGAACATGTCATTCTGAGCCGGTTCGCTCCCCTTCGAATCGCTCTGAGCGGAGCGAAGAGGCTCACGGTAAACTCCGCGAAGAATCTGCTTTTCCCAGAGGTCGTCCAGCAGAAGCAGATCCTTCGCTTTGCTCAGGATGACATTTGGCTTGGGTCGCGGCCGCAAAGGCCGCTGCCGCAAAAGATAAATGCCACAGAGTTTTAAAAGCAAAACTCTGCGCTACACTGCATATCCTGGGACCAACTAATGATGAGACGATCGAGGTTTGCCCTCTGCGCGGTGTTTTGCCTTGCAACGGCGCTGGCCCTTTCCCTCCCTTGGCGCACCCAAGCCGTACCCGCAGGGAATCAATCATTCACGGTAAGCCACGCCATGATCCCCATGCGGGACGGCATTCACTTACACACCGCAATCTTCACTCCCTCGGGGAAATCCGGGCCGCTTCCCCTTCTTTTGATTCGTTCTCCTTATGGCCTTGACGACGACGCCAAGCTGCAGAAGCAACTGACAACAGACTATGCAGATCTGGCCCACGGCGGCTACATTTTTGTGTTTCAGGATATCCGCGGGCGCTATCAATCCGAGGGGCGTTTTGTAATGCAGCGCGAGCCGTGCCCACCGCATGGGCCCCGATGCATCGACGAAGGCGCCGACACCTATGACACCATCTCATGGCTGGTAAAGAATGTGCCGGGAAACAGCGGCCGCGTGGGAATGTTCGGCGTATCTTACGGCGGATGGCTGGTGGCCATGGCGATGATCCATCCCAACCCGGCGCTCAAAGCCGTCTCCGAACAGGCCTCGCCGGATGACATGTTTTTAGGTGATGACTTCCATCACAATGGCGCCTTCCGCCTGAGCTACGCCTTTGAATACGCCGCAGAGATGGAACGCGGCAAGACCAACAACCTATTTCACTTTTCGCGTTACGACACCTATGAGTGGTACCTGTTCAACCTTGGCCCGCTTTCAAACGCCAACAAGCTGTACTTCCACGGGCAGGTTCCCTCCTGGAACGATTTTGTGGATCACCCAAACTACGACGCCTTTTGGCAAAGACAAGAGGTGTCGCATTATTTAACGCGAGTTACCGTACCCGACTTGAACGTGGCCGGATGGTGGGACCAGGAGGATTTTTACGGACCCGTTAAAATATTCGAAACACTTGAAAAGCACGATCCGCACCATTGGAATTTCCTCGTGGCGGGTCCGTGGAACCACGGAGGCTGGGCGCACGGCACGGGCCATACGTTAGGACGAATCGATTTCGGAAGCGACACCAGCCAATACTTCCGCCAAAAAGTCGAGGCCGCGTGGTTCGCCTATTGGCTCAAGGGCGAAGGGGCATTGTCCTTCTCGAAGGCCCTGACCTTCCAAACTGGCACAAACCACTGGGTTGCCTACGACGAGTGGCCGCCCCGTAAAGACGTGGCTGTGCAGAAGCTCTATCTGCGGAGTCATCGCCGCATCTCATTCAGCCCACCTACCGGCAGCGGCCAGCAGGATTTCGATTCCTACATTTCAGACCCGGCAAAGCCCGTACCCTACCGCCACCGGCCGGTCGAGGAAACGTATGGCCCTGGCAGCCGCTGGGACACGTGGCTGGTTGAAGACCAGCGCTTCGCCGATAACCGCCCGGACACCATGAGTTGGGAGACTCCGCCGCTCAACCGCAACGTCACGGTGGCTGGAGATATTGTTGCGCATTTATTCGCCTCAACCACCGGCACGGATAGCGACTGGATTGTGAAATTGATCGATGTCTATCCGGAGACGTACGCGCAAGCTCCCAGCATGGCGGGCTACGAGCTTATGATTGCGAACGAGGTGTTTCGCGGTCGCTTTCGCCATAGTTTCGAACATCCGGCGCCGCTGGTTCCAGGGAAGGTTACACCCTACACAATCGATCTACATACCAACAATCATTGCTTCCTGAAGGGGCATCGAATCATGGTTCAAGTGCAAAGCACCTGGTTCCCTCTCATCGACCGCAATCCGCAGCAATATGTTCCCAATATCTTTCTCGCCACGCAAGCTGACTACCGGAAAGCCACACAGCGCGTCTATCGCTCGCCGCGGTATCCCTCATACGTTGCGCTGCCGGTAGTGAAGTGAATCAAGAGCGCGCACTGCGAAGGTGGCGCGTTCTGCGCGAAAAAAAAGACTGCAAGGATTAAGCGGCTGGCTCAAGAAGTATCAGCCAGCCAACTTTATCCCTGCAGTCCCTTAGGTGAAGCAAGTGTCTGCTGCCGTCGCGAAACGGATTAAGCAGTCGTCTGCATGCGGCGGCGGTAGACGAAGGCCAGGCCTAGCAGACCAATCCCGAACAGGCACAGTGATGCCGGCTCAGGGGTGGAAAGCGTTCCTGAAAGGCTGGTCTGGGTCCCATTAGGATCATTCATCGCCACCAACGATTGAATGCTCGTGAGGGTCGGCCCGCTGTTGAACTGGAAGGTGAGAATCCCGTCACCCTTCGCGTTGCTGATGAAAGAATCCAGAACCCCGCTCGTTCCGGGTGTTCCCGTAATCCCTGTGAGTCCCACGCCAAGGTCGAAGGTTCCCTGCGTGCCACCTTGAACCAGGTTCATCCAGTTGATCGTTCCCGCCAGTGAACCGGCACTCCCTCCGTTAATGGAAAAGACGCCGTTAGAGGGAGTAAAGACCGCTCCCGAACTATACGAAAGATTGAAATTTGGGAATGTTACCGCGGCCCCGGATAGTGAATCAGGGGAAGGGTTCGTTGAAAGGACGGTGCCATTGTTGAAGGCAACGTTTTGAGATTGGCAGGCCCCGCCCGAGCAACTCTGACCCGTAAATGCCATATTGATTGCCATGTTGACGTCATTCGCCTTGGTGATGCTCGTTGCGAAGCACATCATCACCGACATGGCGGCGACAACACCCAAAAACCTGATCGGCTTAATCATCGTTTTCTCCTTTTGCATTGGTTGGACTTCCGGGAGATCTCGGCTCACCCGGTCAGAATGTTTATACGCTGGCCCTTGGCAATGCTCCTTTGCCCGGGAGATGCTCCCGGCCGCCACAGCGCCGTGGTTAGAACTCAACATAAGGAACCGGTCGAGGTTCCTAAGACTCTTGATCTTCTTCACCAGTCATTAACGATGTACTGGCAAACTCACGCAGACTGTATAAGCAATTTCCATTCCAGCGAGCGGCGGCAATGGCTTTCGCGCGTATCCAATTGAGAAACAAGGAAAAGCCATGAAGGAAAGAAGCTGGTGTGTGCGGCGTGCTTGATATCAATGCCTGAGTTGTGACCGTCGGCCAAGCAGAAGTGGTATCCAATTGCCATTGTTGAGCAAGCAAAGGGCGCAGAAGGGATTAAGGCCCTCTCATAACTGGCGCATTGGCTGAGGCCGACCACATCTTATGTATTACACGTATCTCACCGATCTCATGTGAAGCGGCATAGAACGAACCTCAGTCCCGGCCCCCGGGAAGCGGTCATATCGCGGCAATGGAACAGGGACTGAACGCCACTTCCGCGCCTTGCAAAAAATTGTCTCACCTGTCTTATCTGTCTCAATGTCCCACGCGCCGCATGATATTCTTGCCCTGGCGCTCGCACTATGAGACGTAGCGCAGAGTTTTGTTGTTAAAACTCTGCGGCCTCAAAATCCGAAGGGGAGTTCCCCCGGCTCTGCCGGCGTGGCGGTAAAAGTTTGACATATCCGGGAGTATGCAGTTCCTCGCAGTGGTCGTGCCCGGGCAATGCCGGCCAACATCCCTCACCCAGCTCGCGGCGGGAAACACTGCTTCCCCGTTCACTACCCCTCTCCCCTCGGAGAGGGCGGGAGTCAACGACGGAACCACAGCCCTCTCCCGTGGGGAGAGTGTGCCCGAGGTACGAGGGCGGGTGAGGGGTGGTTTGCATGCTTCGCCCTGCTTTTGAATGATTGCGATCAGGCCCCTTTGCGGGGCCAGCCATTGTAAAGCCCTCGGCTCTGCCGGGGAATAATTACGAGGAGTGCCAATGTTTTAGGTAAGAAACTTTCGGAACGAAGCCTAGCGATGCTTTAGAATCGACGTTTCTAATCTTTCCGAAGGGTATGGCATGGTTTGAGTTGATCACCCTGCCACGCCTTGAGGGTGTCGCCAAGCGGCGCGAACGGCTGCTAGAATGGAAAGTGATGGGAACCGACCTCATTCAAATTGCCCCCGCCGCGCCTCGCGCGAGACGGCCGGACTGGCTTAAAGTGCGCCTGCCGGGTGGCGAGAACTACAGCGAGCTGAAGAGCATCATGCGTGGGCTCGGCCTGCACACCGTCTGCGAGAGTGCGCGCTGTCCCAACGTTGCCGAGTGTTGGGAACACCGAACGGCCACGTTTATGATCCTGGGTGAGGAATGCACCCGCCGCTGCGCATTCTGCGCGGTTCCGAAAGGCATGCCCCACGGCCAGATGGATTGGAAAGAGCCGGAGCGCGTGGCGCAGGCGGCGCGAGCCATGGGGCTGAAGTACGTTGTGGTGACCTCGGTAGATCGTGACGATCTTAAGGACGGCGGCGCCATGCTCTTCGCGCACACCATCGAAGCGCTCAGGCAAGCGATTCCCGGAATTCAGATCGAAGTTCTCATTCCTGATTTCCGCGGGTCCCATGAAGCTCTGGAGACGGTCCTTGCCGCGCGCCCGGACGTGCTCAACCATAATTGCGAAACCGTGCCGCGGCTCTATAGCGTGGCCCGGCGCGGCTCGCGCTACGATCGATCCCTGCGGCTGCTCGCTCACTCGCGCGAAGTCAACCCCGCAATTCCTACCAAATCCGGCGTGATGGTGGGCTTGGGTGAGACGTTCGATGAACTACGCGGCGTGCTGAAAGACTTGAGCGCGGCGGCGGTAGACATTGTAACCATCGGCCAGTATCTGCGGCCAAGCGGCGAGCAATTGCCCGTGGCGCGATTTTATACGCCGGAGGAGTTCAGGACTCTCAAAGCTGACGGCGAGAGGTTGGGGATCCGGCATGTGGAGTCCGGGCCTCTAGTGCGCAGTTCCTACCACGCGCATGAACAGAGAGAATCATTGAGGGATTGAGGGATTGGATCATTGAGCGATTTGCCGTTTTCTAATTCCACGGACAATGAACGGAATCCGCATGATGCAATGAACAAAAAATGATCCAATGAATCAATCACTCAATCTTTTTTCCTGGGTGCAGCCGCTCAAGCGCCTGCTTGACCTGCGAGTGGACGGCCACGGCGGCAATGGTTTTTTCCTGAGCGGATTCCGCTAGCACGCGCCGGTAGGCCGCATCCCCCTGCTGATCCTGACCCAGCCGCATGTGGCAACTCGCCACCATCATTTTCCAAAATGGGTTCTCAGGAAATCGCGTGGCAAGCTGTTGGAAAAGATCGAGCGCCTTGGCAAATTGCATCTCGTTGCGCCGGGTATAATCCTTGGCCAGGTAGAATTGCGCCTCGGCGCGCGTGAATTCGCCCGACTCAGCGGCTTTAGCCATCTGCTCGAGCCCGAGCGCGCGGTTGCCTCCGGGGAGGCCGATAAGGAAGCGAAGCATCTTGACGACGGTGGGAAGTGTATCGACAAAATAGTTGTAGAGACCGATGCCAGCGTACGCGTCGGTAAGACTCGGATCGAGTTGCAAGGCCGTGAGCAGCAACACGTGCATCTTCTTGCCGGCCCTTGCGGCGGGTAAATCACGGGCGCGCAGGCCCGCAAGACGGGCTTCAAGGGCGTAGGCCATGCCTTCGTAAAGGTTGTTCTGGGCCACGTTCCGGCGTGATTGAATGTTCGCTTTCGCTTTTTGGATTGCCGTTGCGACAGCGCTCTCAAAGCGGGCGTCGTCGGGCGTATGGTAAGAAGTCACGACGTCGAAAACGTCGGGATCCACAAGGTTTGCGGTGGAGTAATAAATCTTCCACCAGATCGCGTCCGCTTCGAGCACGTAGCCCAGGGGTGAGGCGCTATCTTCCACCTTAACTTGCTGGAATGCTGCAATGGCGGCGTTCACGTCGCCATTCATCAGCGTGTTCATGCCTTGATGCGCGATGTTTCGCGCTTGCGCCTGATTCGCCGGTACGGCCATCAATTGCGGCGGACTTAAGCACGCAGCGAGAAGCGCGGTGGCCCCCCAAGCGGCAAGAACAATTTGGCGCCTTTCGTAATGTTGTCTCATACCGAAGCGAACGCGATGACAGTCTCAACCGACTTGCCCGGCATCCTGTGTTCAGCATAGCTGGACGCGCCAAGAGAAGGCAAACTCAGATTTTGAGTGATTAGCTCATCGGCTCATTGTTTCATTGCACTTGTGCTCATCACTCGTCACTTTTCACTGATGAATCGAGGTTCTATGCAATCAACCCCAAAGCAGCTTTCCGGCCTGCTCTATCGCGCCGGAAAGCTGATGCGCAGCGGCGCGCGAGGCGCCTTGGATTTGCGCCCATTGGAAATCACGCCCCAGTTCATTTCGAGCGCCGAGGGTTCCGCGCTCATCCGTCTGGGTGAGACCCGCGTCATTTGCACGGCTTCTATCGACGATGGAGTGCCGATGTTTCTAAAGGGAGGCGGTCGCGGCTGGATCACCAGTGAATACGCCATGATTCCGCGCTCAACGGAATCGCGCACCCCCCGCGAAGTAACCAAAGGGCGGCCGAGCGGGCGCACAATGGAAATCCAACGGCTCATTGGCCGCGCCCTGCGCGCGGTCACCGACCTGGAAGCGTTGGGCGAACGCACCATATGGATTGATTGTGACGTGATTCGAGCCGACGGGGGCACCAGGACCGCTTCCGTGACGGGGGCGCTCGTCGCACTCGGCCTGGCCTTTCTGAAACTTCGAGAGATGAAGGTGCTCAGCCGCGTTCCCCTCAAAGATTACGTGGCCGCCATCAGCACCGGAATAGTGGCGGGAGACGTTCTACTGGATCTCGATTACGCCGAAGACTCCCACGCCGGCGTTGACTTGAACGTGGCTATGACCGGATCCGGCCAGCTTGTGGAGGTGCAGGCAACCGCCGAAGGAAGCCCCTACAGCCTTGAGGACTTGAACCGGTTGGTAGAAGCTGCGCGGCCTGGTATTCAAAAGCTTCTAGAAGTGCAGCGCGCGATCCTGAGAATCGACCTGCCGGTATCGCGGGTCGATCTACCGGCGAAATAACATCTATGGACCCGATCCGCAATCCCAGTGCAACAGCCAATCTCCCAGCCCTTCAATTGGCCTCAACCAATCCCGGCAAGCTGCGAGAGTTCAGCGAAGCTGCCTTTGCAATGGGGTATAAGGTCGCGCCGGTTCCGGGAATCAAGCGCCTTCCTCCGTGCGTGGAAGACGGCGAGACATTTGAAGCCAACGCCCGCAAGAAAGCCCTGCACTATGCGGCGTTCACCAACGCACTGGTCTTTGCCGATGACTCGGGCCTCATGGTAGACGCGCTGGATGGCGCGCCCGGAGTATATTCGGCGCGTTTTTCCGGGCTCGGCGCAACAGACGAAGCGAATAATCAGAAGCTGGTTCAAACTCTAGCCAGAGTGCCCGAGAATCTTCGTATCCACATCGCCGCGCCGCCCTGCAGCGGCTTCACGGCTCATTACGAGTGCGTGATTGCTCTGGCCCACAACAGCAGGATTCTGGCGGCGGTCAAAGGCCGCGTGGATGGCGTCATCACGGAAATACCTCGCGGCGGCGGCGGCTTCGGCTACGATCCGTATTTCTTGTATCCCCCCTGGGGTAAAACATTCGCTGAGATTACCGCGCGCCGCAAATTCACCGTCTCCCATCGCGGCGCTGCATTTCGCAAGCTGCTGAATGAACTGCGGGCAAACCCGTTGAAAACTCCGGTTAAAACTTTGTAGCGGCGGCGTCCCGCCGCCGTAAGGGCTGCGCAGGGCAAGCACTGCTTGCCCTGCGCTCTGGATGTAACGCAGAGTTTTGCCGTTAAACCCGAATTCGCAAATTGAAAACAAAGGGTTTAGCCAAACTCTATGAAATATAAGATGTAACCAGCTTGTTTTCAGCAAATTAGGTGGCACAAATCCAACTTGCGCGAAGTTGGATTTCAACAG
>JBOGJX010000429.1:0-2654 GCA_050745285.1 Terriglobia bacterium | reverse complement strand
CCCGCCGGTGCTGTGGGAACGTTACGTACAACTGACGCAGATTGAGGCCGCCTTCAAAACCTTGAAAAGCGACCTGGGGCTGCGTCCGATTTACCATCATGTGGAGAGGCGGGTGGAGGCGCACATCTTCGTGGCCTTTCTGTCCTACGCCCTCTCGGTGACTCTGAGACAGCGGCTGACCGCTTTGGCTCCCGGCCTCACGCCGCGAGCCGTGCTGGAAAAACTGGCCACGATTCAAATGCTCGATGTGTGCTTTCCGACGACCGACGGACGGTGGTTGATCATGCCACGCTACACGCAGCCGGAACCCGAGCAATCGCTCTTGCTGCATCGGCTTCATTTGTCTCTGCCGCCGCAACCGCCGCCGCGAATCAAGGTGCCGGAACGAGAGCCGACGGCCGCAGTGGGGTTGAAAATGTAGTGCAGACCTTCGAGATCGCTCTGATGAAAATAAGCCACTTACGGTCCGAACAGCCCCTCAACTGCGAATGCTGGGCTAGTAGTCGACGTTAGCCGGGATTGGACGATCGCCTGCGATGTTCAGCAGCGGTTTATGCAGGGCTTGGGTTCGGCAATCGACACCTTGGACTACAGTGCAAGATGCCGGCAGGTACACGCCCTGGGCGGGGATTGCTATGATTTTGTGCCGCTGCCGGATAATCGCTTGGCATTGGTCATCGGAGACGCCTCCGGCAAGGGTCTCGCCGCGGCGCTGATGATATCGAATGCCCAGTCATCACTTCGCACAGCGACGCTGTTCGCTGCAAACGACGGAGCCGCCGTGCTCAGGGCAGTCAATCGTCAGGTGCACGCATCATCACTCGCGGACCGGTACGCCACTTTATTCTACGGCGTTTTCGACGGAGGAACGCGCACGCTGCAGTATGTTAATGCAGGCCACAATCCCCCGATGGTCATTCGCCGGGACAGCTCAATCATTTGGCTTGAAACCGGTGGCGCACCCGTCGGCATGTTTCCGGATTGGACCTATGAAGAAGGCGCTGTTCAGCTTGATCCGGGGGATATGGTCCTCGCCTACACTGACGGGGTGATTGAAGCGGCGAATCCGGCCGGCGAAGAGTGGGGAGTAGAGGGCCTCCAAAGGGCAGCGGCCGAAAGCGAGGCACAACGCGCTGACGGCATTGTCCACGCGACCTTCACATCTAGGGATGAATTTTCGCGAGGACGCCAGACCGATGATGCGACGGCCGTGGTTCTGCGGGTGCATTGAGCCTTCGCGGGGGGAACCCTCATTCCAGAACCGCCCCCCACCTATTGACGGCTGACTTCGCCGACACCGTGCCCTTGGGCCACGAAAGCGTGAGCAGGAATGCGCTGTCTTCCATGGCTTCCACGTCGTGCCGAAGGGCGCGTTCAAGGGTGAGCAGATGCCCGTGCAGAAGCTCCACGGTCTCGCCGGATAGATGAAGGCGCAGTTTTCCGCTAAGAACCTGAATCGCAATGCTTTCATCAGTTTTGTGATTCTCCAAGCGCTTCCCAGACTTTAGCGAGATCAACACGATGCGAAGGTCCGGATACTTCACCAGCGTCTTTGTGTTCCGTGACGTGGTTTTCCAAGCATCCTCTTGCCGCAGTTTCTCCGTTTCCATCGTCAAGTCAAATTGCAGTAAAGGACCCGCGAGTCCGGGCACCGGATGGCCCGCTCGCCTGAGGTTTGCGCCGAGTTTTCTGGGTGGCCGTGCTTTAGTGCTTTGAGTCTTTGGCATGTGTTCCTCCTTGGTCAGTTTTCATTTTCAGGCTTGGCCGTATTCTCCCCTTGCTGCCACTCCTGATCGACCGGCGGCGGCAGCTTCTTCATCTGCGAGAGAAAGGCCGTCAGTTGCCAAATCTGATTGTCGCTCAAGAGCTTTCCCCAGGCTGGCATGCCCGTGAATCGTATTCCGTGTTTGATGATGTAGAAGTTCTGGTTGGCGGGCATGTCTGGCGCGTCTGTCATGAATTGCGGCGCGGGGGGATAGAAGGATTTTCCCAAGACCCGCTGTTGCGTAACAGGGTCGCCATGGCAGGAGGCGCAGTGCTCCTTGTAAAGCTTCACGCTGGCAAGCAAGCTCGCATCGGTTACAGGGAACGGATTCGGCAGGGGGGGAGCGTTACGCTTGGTTGAGGCGTCCACCGCCTTCATGGCATATTTCGTCTCGAACCCCGAAGGGCTTTGGTCGGCGCGAAAACTCATGAATCCGAACTCAAGAAAGACGTATAGTCCCGCAACAATCAATATGATAGCAACGATAAATCCGATGATAAACCGCATGGACGAATTCCTTCCGGCGGAGCTCTAACCCAAAGGGAGTTCCCCCGGCTCTGCCGGGGTGGCAGTAGAAGTTTGACAGTTCCGGGAGTACGCATTTCCCCGAATTGGTTGCGCCCGGACAGGGCCGCCCAACACCCCCTCCCCCGGCTCGCTCTGCTCGCCACCCTCTCCCCTGGGAGAGGGTGGAAATCAACGAGGGAATCACAGCCCTCTCCCTTGGGGAGAGAGTGCCCGAGGTACGAGGGCGGGTGAGGGGTGGTTTTCATGCATTGCGCGCTGCCGCCTGAGGCATTTTGGCTTATACGCGGGCAGCGCCGCCATTGATCTTCATGTCGGCGTCATGCCGGCGTCATGGCGAGCGATGGGAAAAGACCTCTGGGGC
>JBOGJX010000428.1:0-5790 GCA_050745285.1 Terriglobia bacterium | reverse complement strand
CAACCCGGCAGGAGTTCCTGACCCATGTGGGCATAAAGCCACAGGCCCTCGCGCTAACGCCGGATGAGAGATTTCTGGCGGTGGTGGATTCCGGAGGTGGTCGCCTATCCCTGATGCGCGCCGCGACTGGAGACTTGATCACTTCAATTCCGGTGGGCGCGGATCCGGTTGATGTCGTTATCCCCGGCTGGATAGGAAAGCAGTAAGGGTAGCGCAGAGTTTTGCCTTTAAAACTCTGCGGCTTTTTCCCCGCGACGGTCGAATCGCATACATCGCAAAGGCGCGATATATGCGCCACCCGCTATTCATCTCCCATGGCAGGCTGTTTACCAGCCCACCGGACCCTCGGACAGCTCGAGGTCCAACCGGCCTTCGCGGGGAAGGACTTGAACGGGCAGTTGATTGACCCAGAAAGAGACCTGAAGGCTGGTTTTTTGGCGGGGCTCAAGCCCTAGGATGGAGTAATCCAAGGCTAACTCAAGCGTATTCTGGTAAGCCACCCTCACACCTTCACCGGTCTCGCCGGGATACTGAATGCGCCGCCCATTCCGCCAGAAATCGACTGTACTGAAAACTCGATCCGTCACTGTGACGTAAAGCCGTGACCCGGACTCGGCGCCGAGATTGAGGCGAATCTGAAACTCGCTATGTTTTTGCAAAAATTCAGACTTAAAGTCAATCCTTATAAATACTGATATATCGTTATGGCCGTAAAAGAGTTCCTGTATGTATCCGTCTGACCCATGCAATGATCCTGAGCGGTGATCGGGCATGTAGACGCCTGCGCCGAGCCATTCAAAATAGGTGGTTTCGCGGCCATCGATCACGGGAGAGATCAAATCTGTGGGCGGGATGTTATATCCGGCAGTGCGCGGCCGCTTTATGGGGATGGCCAGCTCGTCCTGAGCCGCCGCGCCAAGCAGCCGGTAGATATTGCTTAGATGTTTGCGGTAGAGGTGATCAAATTCCTCGTCGTTGGCGGTTGAATGCTCAGGGCCATACCACCAACACCAATCGCTCCCTTCAGCGATATAGAGTTCCTGGCGGGCAAGCTCGATGTTCTCGGGATCAAGGCCGGGTTTTCCCTCATTCTCAATCAAGAACCGGTGAGCGTCTCCCAAAAGATCCCACGCACGGTTGTCTTCATCCGCGCCAATCCACACATTAAAGTTGGCGTGAATCCAGGAGCCGGGCGTTAAGAGGGGCAAGGTCTCTGGCTCGGTGACCGCCAGAATTTCACTGGGCGTCATGGCCTGAATATCCGGCTGCGAGGCCAGCAATCCATAGAAGCGCTTCAGAAACTCGCGTCCGTTACCCGGATAATATTCCCACGCGTTTTCGCCGTCTAGAATCACGGAGACCACGGCAGGCCGGTCGGATACGCTGCGCGCGGCAGCGCGGAATCGATCCACCAGGTTTTGCGCCGCCGCCTGCGGATCCATCCGTGAATAGACGAAGCCGATCAGGTCCGAGATTTGGTGATCGCGAAAGAAGAGCGCGATCGACCGGTTGTTGGACAGAGAAAGGCGGTAGGGAGCATAGAGGCGGCTGCCGTCCTGAACGGTTCCGTCGGTGTGCCGGTGGAAGAACGTTCCGAGCGACCGGCCTAGAACACCTTCGTCTGTTGCCGCCCAGGCAAAACCCTCTTGGGACGCCAGCCGGAGTGCCTCCACCGACACGCTGCCTTCGCTCGGCCACAGTCCCGACGGCTTCTGGCCGAAAACCCGTTCATGGAGGTTTACCGCTTCTTGTAACTGGGCGCGGGCGTCCTCTGGATGCTGGAAACGCTGCCGCGGCAACGGCAGGCCGGGAGTGGATTCGGCTCCGGATTGGGTGTCGCAAATCAGAGGGAGGATCGGATGATAGAAAGGAGAGGTTGAGATTTCAATCTGGCCGCGCTCAGAAGCGGTTCTGTATTCTTCAAGTGTTGCTTTAATTATTTCAATTTCCTTGGCGTGGAGCCGCCGTTTGTCTTCTTCTGTGTAGCCGCGTTGGCGTGTGGCTAGCGCGTTTATTTCCGGGTCGTGAGAGAGATAAATCTCATCGAACCAGGCAACCTGAGAAATCACTTGAAGGTCAAGTATTTCTTGAGATCCTGGGATCAGGTCGGCGTTCGGCTCGGCGCCCGAACCTTTTGCTTGCTGGAACAGTTCCCAGAACCTTGGATGGCGGCTCAGAAGGTTTTCATGGTTGATTTGAAAAGCGTACTTCACGAGCTTTTGCTTGTCCTCGGGTGACATGTCCTTGACGGGTTTGAAAGTCAGTTCATAGGCGTCTTCGTGGGCGGCGCCGTTTGCGTAATCAAGAAGCTGGGAGACGAGCGACGGAACAAGATTAAACGTCATGTGCACGGAAGGAAACTCTCTTAGCATCGCGACCATGCCGTAGTAATCCTTGAGCGCGTGGAGGCGCACCCAAGGCATGGCATAGCGGTCCTCAACCAAGTCTTTGTAATAGGGTTGGTGCATGTGCCAGAGGATCATGAGGCGAATGGGTGGCATCAGTTTTTAGGTTATACTCCCTTTTGGCGAATTGTGGCCGCGGCCATGCGCCACTCTTAGGGGCGAAGAGCAACATGGCAGCCACGGCTCGATTTGCGTGCCGTGGGTCTTTATCGATTCAAAAGCCCACGGCACAAACGCCGTGCCGTGGCTACCACTTCCCGGTTTTGGCCGCATGAGTTTTGTAACAGACTCTCAGACCCAGCGATGAAAATCCTCACACGTTACATTTTCAAGGAAGCCGTTTCGCATTCGTTCCTGGGTTTGATTATCTTAACCTTTGTCTTCTATTTCCCCAAGCTGAACCGGCTGCTCGAGCTGGTTGTGCGGAGGGACCTGCCTTACTCGAGCATCATCCTGCTCTTTCTCTCTCCCATTCCAAGCGTGCTGGTGATGACCATTCCCATCGCAGTGCTGCTTGGAGCCATGATCGGCCTCAGCCGGATGGCGGCAGACGGCGAGGTAATTGCGGCGCGCGCGGCGGGGGTCAACCTGGGTCAATTCGCCTGGCCGGTGATGCTTTACGCGCTGATCGCATGGGTTGTGGCGTCCGGCATGAGTCTCGCGGTGGCGCCAGCCTCGGTCTGGAAGCTGCATCAGATGGAGAGCGGCATCACCACCTCGCAACTACCTTATGAGATCAAGCCCCGGGTTTTCATCGAGCAGTTTCCGGGCCTTCTGATTTATCTCAAGGACGTCACGCACTCAGGTCTACGCTGGAAAGGCGTCTTCATTGCGGACACCACTCATCCGGAAAGTCCGAAGGTTACGTTAGCCGAAAGCGGATACCTTGTCAACGACGGCGGAAATCGCGGCCTCACGCTGCATCTCGAGCGCGGCGCGACGCATGAAATTGATCCCGCGAATCCAAGGGCCTACTCGATTGTTTCCTTCACCGCAACCGACATTCATATTCCGCTGGGTGAGGCTCCGGCCGCAGCCCCGCGCCTGCGCCCCGCGCCGGCCCAAACGCTGCCGCAACTGATCCGCTACGTGCGCGACCCGCGCTACCGGCGGGACGGGCTGGTGGAACTCAACTACCGTCTGGCGTTGCCGCTGGCCTCGCTTGCTCTGGTCTGGGTGGGCGTCCCGCTGATGTTGTATACGCGCAGGAGTGGAAAGGCCACCGGCGCAATGCTCGCCATCGGGCTGGTTTTCATCTATTACGTCATTATGGCTACGGGGAGGGGCTTGGCCTTGGAAGGGAGGCTGAATCCCGAGGTGGGCTTGTGGGCAGCCAACGTTGCATTTGCCATTGCCGGCTTCGTGATCGTGCTGCGGCTCCGCCGCGTCCGTCCGCGCTCGAAATGGATGGGCCGCGTCTGGGGGGCGCTGGCGGCATGGTTCCCGGTTGCATCCAGCGTGATAGGCGGGAAGGCTGCTCGTCCCCGCGACGTGCTATTGAAACCCCGCGAGCTCGGCGGGCGCGTCCTGCAAATTTTGGACATCTACATCGTGCGCGACTGGATCTTTTATTTTCTTTTGACGCAGGTTGCGCTCACGGGCATCTACATCATCTTCGATTTTTTCCAGCTCATGAGCTACATCGTGCGCAACCATGCCTCTGCCACACTGGTGCTTTCCTATTACGGATACCTTCTGCCGGCCATCACGTATCTGATGCTGCCTCTCAGCGTCCTGGTGGCCACGCTGGTCAGCTTCAGCCTTTTGACAAAAACGAGCCAGGTGACGGCCGTGAAGGCTGCGGGCATCAGCCTTTACCGCATTGCCGTGCCGGTCATCCTTGCGGCTTCGCTGGTGAGCGGGGCGATGTTTTTGATGGGAGACGCGTATCTGCCCGGCGCCAACCAGCGGCAGGACGCGCTGCGCAACGAGATTCAGGGCCGCCCCGCGCAGACTTTCTACCGCTCCGGCTGGCAGTGGATGTACGGCCGCTCAAACCGCATCTTCGACTACCGGTTCTTCGACCCGGACCACAACGTTTTCGCCGATCTCTCCGTGTTTGACTTCGACTCCGGATTCCGCATCACGCGGCGCATCGAGGCCAAGCGCGCCTTCTGGGAGCCGCACGTCAACCAATGGATTCTCGAAGACGGCTGGACGCGGCAGTTTCAGGATGGCAAAGTGACGGGATACATGCCGTTTTCCGTGGCTGCCTTCAAAGATATTGCGGAGCCTCCAGACTACTTCAAGAGGCAAGTTCGCACCAGCGAGCAGATGAGCATCCTCGAGCTCGGCCGCTACATCCACGAGCTGCGCCAGAGCGGGTTTGACGTGGTCCGCCTCTCTGTACAATTCTGGATGAAGTTTTCTTACCCGCTGGTGGCGCTGGTCGTATCACTGATCGGGGTGCCGTTCGCGTTCACGGTGGGCAGGAAGGGCGCGCTCTCTGGAATCGCCCTGGCTCTGGGCATCGCCATCGCCTTTTGGGCGATCTCGAGCCTTTTCGAGGCCATGGGAAACCTCAATCAGCTTCCCCCTCCCGTCGCTGCCTGGTGCCCGGACATCCTGTTTGCGGTCGGCGGCGCATATCTGCTGCTGCGCATGCGGACGTGAGCGTTGCAGAATTGCCGGTGGGGCATCCATACGCAGTATGCCCCGTGCGCGATAGGCGGGGGCCAATGAAACAACTGATTACCTATAATCCTAGAGTTGCGAAACTTGATTCGAACAAGTCAAGTTTCTCGTGACGCTTTTGCGGCTTTGCCGCTTGTTGCTTCGTAGGTGCGCTGCTGATGGGAAGCACTGCTTCCCCTGCGCCCGTTGGCTTTTGGGCGCAGCAAGCAGCGCCCCTACGAACCGCTAAGCGTGGATATTAAAGCCCGGGTTTCGCCCGGAATGGCATAGCCATTCCGCACAGCAAGCGGCAAAGCCGCAGGACATGCCTTGTTAGTCTGAGGCGGCGCCTCGCTTGATGGTTGCCGGACAATGATTTGATTTCAGCCAGGAGGGTACTATGAATTTATCATCGATTAGAGCGGGTTTGTGCCTCAGAAGCTGGGTTTTGCTCAGCGTGGCGTTAGTCTTGTTACCGGCGGCGCTTATGGCGCAATCGTACTTTGGGGACATTGTGGGGACGGTCACAGATCCTACGGGGGCGGCCATTCCAAACGCCGTCATCACCGTTACCAACAGCCAAACCGGAGCCGTTTTCCATACGACCGCCAACAGTTACGGATATTACGCGGTTCGCGCGTTGATTCCTGATGTTTACTCGGTAAAGGTCTCGACGAAGGGCTTCCAGTCCACGGTGGTGACGCCGGTGAAGATCGAAGTCGCGCAGACCGTCACGGTGAACGCGACGCTCAAAGTGGGGATGGTTACACAG
>JBOGJX010000427.1:0-2627 GCA_050745285.1 Terriglobia bacterium | reverse complement strand
GATTTTGGGCGCAGCAAGCAGCGCCCCTACGAACGCGGCGGCCAGCCGCCGCACTCCACAAGCGCTACGGCGCATGACTGGTGCGACCTTGGCAGATATCGATGGCGTGAGGCAGCAGGTCCAAAATGCTCTCGAGCGATTCGCGTGTACCGCGCGGGCTGCCGGGAAGGTTGATGATCAATTTGCCGTTGCGGACGCCGGCGACGCCGCGCGAGAGTGCGGCGCGGCGGGTTTTCGCCAATCCCGCGGCGCGCATCAACTCCGCCAGACCAGGGACTTCTTTCTCAAGCACGGCGCGCGTGGCTTCGGGCGTCACATCGCGTGGGGCAAGCCCGGTGCCTCCCGTGGTCAAGATGGCGTCGCAGTCATCTGCATCGCTCCAGGCCGTGAGCTGGGCGCGAATCGAGTCAAAATCGTCGGGCAAAATCTCGCAGGCGACCACCTTCCAATTGCGTGCTTCGAGGATTTCCCGCAGCACGGGCCCCGCGAGGTCCGGCCGCTCGCCCTGCGAGGATGCGTCACTCAGCACGAGTATCTTGGCGCGAAGTGTTACGGACATTTGGGTAGTAACTTACGCGGTAAATATTGAATACCGGGATTCCAACAAAATTATTTCATCACAAAGACACCAAGGACAGATTCATAACGAGCCTTTCTTCGTGTCTTCGAGTCTTTGTGGTTTGTCATTGGACAGGGATTTCAGATACGTTTGGTCAAGGTCAGGTTGAGTGGGCTACGTCCAGGGCGCGGCGAGCAGCGCCTCTACGGGTTTTCTGCCAAAGACCCACGGCACAAAAACCGTGCCGTGGCTACAACGTTCTGGGTACTGCCTTCTGCTTTCTGCTGTACATTCCGCTCTTGCCTCCGGACTTTTCGAGCAGCCGGAGATTGGTGATCTCGATTCCATGATCCAGGGCTTTACACATGTCATAGACCGTAAGAGCCGCAACGGCCGCGGCCGTCAGCGCTTCCATCTCAACCCCCGTGGGTCCGGTCGAGCGGACGGTCGAGGTGATGCTGACGCCACCCCGTCCCTTGTGCGCTTCCACATTCACGTGGCTCAGGAGCAGCGTGTGGCAAAGGGGAATCAGCCCGGCGGTTTTCTTGGCTGCGGCAATCCCCGCAATGCGCGCGATTTCGAGCGGGTTCCCCTTGGGGTTGTGCGGAAGGGCTTTGAGTGTCTTTGCGCTCATCCTGACTTCGACCGCTGCCACCGCCTGCCGCACGGTATCCGGCTTCGCCGAGACGTCCACCATCCGCACGCGGCCATCGGAATCGAAATGAGATAGAGTTTTTTTCATATTTGGGTAGGAGCGCTGCACGCTGCGCCCTTCATGGCCCTCGGTACCCAATCGGGAGCGGGTAGCGCAGAGTTTTGCCTTTAAAACTCTGCGATCTTTCATGATTCCCGACAATAAGCCGCAGAGTGTTAAAAACAAAACTCTGCGCTACGATGGTTGCCCTACTTCGCGTCCAGGCTCCGGGCAGCGGCCACGCCCACATATTTATCGGCTCCGCCGTAATAGAAGAGCCACCGCGGCCCCATGCGAACAAGCCCCTCGACAAACACCACGTTGGGAACCTGCCCAACCTTTTCCCAATTTTTCTGTGGGCCAAATATGGGCGTTTCGGCGCGTGCGAGAACGCGGGTGGGATCGTGCCGGTCAAACAGCGCCCAACCAGTGGAGTAAACCAGATGATCGCCCGCGCCATTATAGATCAAAAGAATTCCTTGCGGGATGACTACGGGCGGCGGCCCCGGCTCCGCGACTCGGGAATCGAAGCGGCCAGGCCGGCTGGCGAGAACAGGATGGTCGAGCGCATCGGTCCAATGCAGGAGGTCGGATGATTCCGCCACCCCCATCTGGCTCGGCTGGCCTCGCGCGTCGCCCAGGTAATACATCCAATACTTGCCGTTGATCTTTTCGGGGACGATCGCGCCGGATTTTGTCCAGCCTACATTCCATTTGCCCTTATATGCGGGCATGATTACGCCGTGCCGCACCCAATGAATCAGATCCGTCGAGGTGGCAAGGCAAAGCTGAGCATCTTTGCCGTCCGGGCCTTTGCCATCCACATTATTGTAACCCGTGTAGGTCAGATAATAGGTGCTGCCGAAGCGCACCAGGCGCGGGTCCTCCGTGCCACCGCCCTTTTCGTAAGGAGCTTGCGGGTAAAAGACGGGCCTGGACCGCCGCGTGAAGTGAAGGCCATCGCGGCTGGTGGCATAGCCCAAGGTGGAAGTCCCGCGGTGGTCTTGGGCGCGATAGAGCATCACGATCTCATCTCCGCGTTTGATTACCGCCGGATTGAACGTGCCGGCTGACTCGAATCCGCGACCCCGCGGCGAAATGACCGGCGCGGCCGATAACCGTTTCCACGCGCCGAACGGTGGATGGAATGTAATCGCTGAGAACGTAAGGATGCCGATGGCTAAGACACATCCGAGCATGATGAAAAGCCGGAGGCGGAATGAATTTTTTTTCATCGTGGAACCCGCTTTCTCGCACGCGACGCGTGACGGTATCTTTCCCAGCGATCTGCGGCGACTAAGGACCCTCACCCGGCCTTCGGCCACCCTCTCCCAAAGGGAGAGGGCTGCGAGTTTATGGCAGGTGGTCCGCAGG
>JBOGJX010000426.1:0-3904 GCA_050745285.1 Terriglobia bacterium | reverse complement strand
CCCCTACGCCGACCAGAAATCCGCAATCCAAAATGGAAAAGCCGCAGAGTTTTAACAACAAAACTCTGCGCTACAAGGCTATAAATTTCGGAACGAAGCCTAGCGATCCTTTAGAATCAAGGTTTCTAATAATTCAGAGGCGGGCCGCCGTTACGGGTGAGATTGCCACCAGAACAGGAAATGACAGACTAATGAATCCTCTAAAACGGGCTATTCCCCTGATTAGAATACTCGGAATCTTCCTGCTCTTTGCCACCACCGCAATGGCCCAAACCACTGGCGTGCTGCGCGGCACGGTCACAGACCCCTCGGGCGCCGTGATCCCAGGGGCGAGGGTCGCGATCATTCAGGCGGGAACTTCTGCCACGCGCTCCACGATTTCAGACGCGAGGGGAAATTATGAATTTCCGGCCGTTGCGGTGGGACAGTACAGCATCGAGATTGAAGACAAGGGTTTTAAAAAGTACGAGCAAGCCAATGTCGACGTAACTCTCGGCCACGTCATTGTGGTCAACGCGCCATTGCAGTTGGGAACGGTTACGGAACTGGTTAATGCTCTGGCGGCTCCCCCGCTGATTGAGACAACGAGCACCCAACTGGGCGCCGTAATGAGCGCCCGCGCGGTTTCTGATCTTCCCTTGAACGCCCGCGACACGTATCAGTTGCTCCAACTCCAGCCGGGGGTTGAGTCGGAGATCGGCGCTGACCTCTTCTACGGTAGTGACCAGCCGGGATCCGTTTCCGTGAATGGCGGCCGGGGCCGGGCCAACAACTTCATGGTAAACGGGGCGGACGCGAACGACCTCTTTGTGAACTTGCCAGGCGTTCAGCCCTCTCCGGACACGATCCAGGAATTTCGCGTCCTCACCAGCACCTTTGATGCGGAGTTTGGAAGGAACTCGGGATCGATCGTCGATGTGGTTACAAAGTCCGGCACAAACCAGTTCCATGGTGACGTGTATGAGTTTCTCCGCAACAGGGCGCTGAACTCGCGCGGCTTCTTTGACACAACGAGGCCCGATTTTAAGCAGAACCAGTTCGGCGGCACCCTGGGCGGCCCGATCAAGAAGGATCGCGTCTTTTTCTTCGGGTCGTATGAGGGGCGGCGCATCCGGCAGGGAATCTCTTCGGACGTGGTCACGGTTCCTACGGACGCCGAGCGAACGGGCAATTTCTCCGCATGGCCAGCTTTTGCCGGAACTCTTAGCGACGCGAACGTGGCCTTGATGCTGAACGCGAGGCCGGGTTGCGCTGCGGCGGTCCAGGGAGCAGGCGGCGCTGCGATTGCAGCCAGTACGAAGTATTCCGCCATTTTTCCAGGCAATATCATCCCCATGCCGTGCTTCGATCCCACTGCATCCGATTTGATGAACCAGTTTGTGCCGTTACCCAATGTCGGGGCGAACCAATATCAGGTGGTTCCCACATCGAGCGACCGGGTTGACCAGTTCACCCAACGAATAGATGTGAACCTCAATGGCCAGCAGCGCCTGATGCTCTATTACTATTTTACCGACAGCTTTCAGTTCCAGCCCTTCTCAACTTATCAGGCGTCCGGCGCGAATCTGCCGGGCTTTGGGGGCAAATTTGCCACCCGCGAACAGCAGGCAACCATCACACACACGTGGGTGCTCAATCCCACCACGGTCAACGAAACGCGATTCGCTTTTTACCGTGAAGGCCAATCGCAATTGAACGCGCCCGAGCGCACCAACCTCGTCCAGGATTCTTGCAAGGCGGTTCCCGCCAGCCAGTGCTTCGAGGATCAGAACGACCCGCGGCTCGGAATCACCCCGGGCATCCCGGCCAGACTTGGCGGCGTGCCGTACATCACTCTCGGCGGCGGGTTCACCATCGGCAACAACATTCAGGGCCAGGTGCCCCAGGCCGGCAATACGTTCCAATGGTCGGACAACCTGAGCAAGGTAGTGAATACCCACACCCTGAAGTTCGGCGGCGACATCCGGCGAGAGCAATTCAATCAGCTAGCGCTCTTTGGCGCCACGGGCGGCTTTTACTTCTTCGGTGGAGGGCCAAACGATCCCGGCTTCAGCGACGTCATCCCGAACTACCTGCTGGGCTTGCCGGATAGCTTCGTCCAGGGATCGCCGACGCTTCAATACCTGCGCAAGACCGATGTCTACCTTTACGCACAGGACAGTTGGAAAATCCGGCAAAATGTCACCTTGGATTACGGGCTGCGGTGGGAGCTCGATCCGCCCTTTCACGACCGCTATGATCGCATCGAAACCTTCCGGCCTGGGCAGATCACGCACGTTTATCCTTGCCAGCTCACTCCGAATGATCCCTTGGCGGCGAAGCTCGGCACAACAAACTGCAGTCCGGGAAGCGCGGGCGGGTTTGTTTTTCCCAAAGGGATTGTGTATCCCGGTGACAAAGGAGTTCCCAGCGGTCTATCGCAGACCGATTACAAGGCCTTTGCTCCGCGCATCGGCTTGGCGTGGAGTCCCGGAAAGTCCGGGAAAACCAGCATCCGCGCCGCTTACGGCATTTCTTATAACCCGGTCGAGCAACTCGTCTATAAACAGTTCAACGGCGCGCCCCCGTTCGGCGCGGCGCCGTTCTTATCGAATATTCTGTTCAACACACCTTATGAGTTTCAGAACGGCGCTACCGCCATTAATCCGTTCCCAGTCAATAACGATCCCGCGCGATTCCAGCCGGTTGACTGGTCGATCTTCAGGCCCACGTTTGCCTTTGGCCAGCAGTTGCCTCGCCAACACCCGGAGTACGAGGAGCAGTATAATTTCACCGTTCAGCGCCAACTAGCGCATGACGTCGTTCTGCAGATTGGCTACGTGGGTTCCGAGGGCCACTTCCTGAATATCAACCACGACTTGAATTACGGCCTGGCGCAGCCGTGCCTCGATCTGAATCAGATTCCCGGCCAGTCCTGTGGCCCGTTCGGCGCCGACCGCGCGTTTTATATTCCCGCCGGCGCAATCCCGGCTGGCGTCACCTTGCACCTTCCGTATGGCTCGGTTCCTTCGGTTACCGGTCCGAATAATACTCCGATCACCTTGGTGGGCTTGCGGCCCTACTCGTCGCCATCCTGCGAGCCAACAACCGGCGTTGGCTGCCCTGGCGATGGCATTCCCGTCTTTGGCAGCATCTATCCGGCGGATAACATGGGAAATTCAAACTACAACTCGCTCCAGGTGAGCGTTGAAAAGCGGGCTTCGAAGGGTCTCGATTTCCAGGCCGCCTACACTTTCAGCAAGTCGTTTGATTACGGCTCGAGCTTCGAAGACACGATTAATCCGCTCGATTTCAAAAAGGGGTATTCGCTTTCGCAATTCGACGCGCGGCATCGCCTGGTGTTCAGCTACATTTGGCAACTGCCGCTTCCGCGCTTCCAAGGCGCCGCGGGCAAGCTGACGGATGGCTGGTCCACATCGGGCATCACCACGTTCCAAAGCGGCTTTCCTATTCGTATCACTTCAAACGCCGACCTGGAGTTGCAAAACAGCTTTGCCTTTCTCACGGCCGGAGAACCGGATATTGTAGCGCCATTTCGCACAAAGAATCCTCGCGGCCCCCATCACCTCGCCTTTGATCCGTCAAGCTTCGCCCAGCCGCAATTGGGGATCATTGGAAATTCTCCGCGCACGCTCTGCTGTGGTCCCGGCATCATCAACTTTGACTTCGCGCTGCTCAAGGACACGCCGCTGACGGAGAGAACTCGACTCCAGTTTCGAGCCGAGTTCTTCAACTTGTTCAATCGCGCGCAGTTCATGAACCCCGACGGAAATATCAGCGACGGCGCAAACTTCGGCGCCGTGGTCCAGGCGCGCGGCCCGCGCCTGATTCAACTCGCGTTGAAGTTATTCTTTTAACCGGGAGGGGTAGCCACGGCACGAAGTTTGTGCCGTGGGCCTTGGAC
>JBOGJX010000425.1:0-3025 GCA_050745285.1 Terriglobia bacterium | reverse complement strand
GAAATGGAAGAGAGCGGATTGCGAATCTCGTGCGCGATGCCAGCGGCCATGCGTCCGAGCGTGGCCATGCGCTCTCGAAGCTGGTCTTCCGCCTCCCGCTGTTTTTCATCGGTAAGATCCTGGAACGTATAGATATACCCCATCACGTCCTGCTCGGGCACCTTGAGCGGCGCCTCCGATATACCGAGGATTCTGGCCTCTCCGCCGGGATGCCGGTAAAGAGCTTCGTGCCTTGTGTAGGCCGGGAACTCTGTGGGGCTGGCCCCGTGCGTCTTCAGGCCGTCCTGGAAGACCGTATGCACCGGTTTGCCCCGGAGATCCTCCATCGTCTGACCCAGAATATCCTCCCCGGCCGGGTTGACCACGAGGATGGCGCCCGTGAGGTCCGTCGTGATCAAGCCGCCCCGCATGCTGCGGATGATGTTTTCATTGAGCGCCTGAAGGCTGGCCACCTCACCGGTTTTCGCCGTCAACTCCTTGCCCGTCCGGCGAAGGTTTTCCGCCAGGTAGCTTGAGAGGTAGGCCACGGCAAAAAAACCGAAAAGGCTGGCCAGAATCTTGAACTCGAACGCGCCGAGATCAACCGGTCCTGCGGCCGGCCGAATGATGCGTCCGATGCCCGGATGGCGCCTTGCGAATGCCGGGTAGAGGCTGGGGAGATAAACCAGCTCAAGCATTCCTCCCATGCAAATGAAACTGGTCCCCGCAATCACGAATGCCCGCGACCTCGGCAGCACGACGCTGGCCATGATCACGGCGAGGAAGTAGAGCGTGAGGTAGTTGCTCTCAAGGTTGCCCGTCACGTGCACCACGGCCGTGATCAGGACAATGTCACCACAAATCTGGATGTACGCCTGAAGCGGCAAATCCCGGCTGATCTGGTTATAGATCAGGTAGAACAATCCGAGCACGTACCACAGGACGATGGTCTCAACGAAGGGAAGCGCCAGAGCTTGCTTTCCCGGATGTTCCAGGATGCGGCGCAAGGCAAGATTTATGGCGAAAACGAACGTAATTATGATGAATCGGATCTTGATAATCCACGTAAGCCATTGCTGGAGTTGATCCGAAGGTTTCATACGTTTAGTTTCCTGTAGTATAAAAACAGTTAACCCGCAATACAAGTGTAGAGCAGAGTTTTGCCTTTAAAACTCTGCGGCTTTTTGTTGTCTTCAATGGAAAACCCGCAGACTTTTAAAAGCAAAAGTCTGCGCTACACGCTTTTGACCGGCCAGCGCGAAATGCCGCAGAGTTTTAAATGCAAAACTCTGCGCTACATTCTCGGCGGGCCTCCCCAGCAACACATCCCACGTCGCGCTTGACTTCGCCGCCTTGCGCCACCATAGAATAGAATCGGATGATGAAATCGGGTGGCAGATACTTCGTTTTAGCGCTTTTGCTAGGGGTGATGGGCGGTGAGGCCCGCCCGGCGACGTTGCCCGCGCTGCCCGCGCTCAAACTCGACAACACTTTTAGCGCAGTGCGCCGGCAGATCCAGCAGGCCTACGCCGCGGCGCGCGCTCACCCCGCGGAACCGGCCTCGAACGGGAAATTGGCGATGATTCTCGATACCTACCAGCAATATGCTGGGGCAGCGATCTGCTACCGCCGGGCGCATCGGCTCGAGCCATCCTCGTTCCAATGGGTTTATGACCTCGGCTACGTCGAGATGAAACTGGGAGAATACGATCGGGCGGCCGCGGCATTCCGGGCGGCTCTCAAGATGAATCCTGGTTATCTTCCGGCGACGATGAACTTGGCGGAGAGCCTGCTTTCGGCCGGACAGCTCGATGCGAGCGGCAAGCTGTTTGAGGAAATAGTACAAAAATATCCGGACAGCGCAGAGGCACAATACGGCCTGGGGCGGGTGGAGGCGGCGCAGGGGAACGCGCAGGCCGCCGCTCAAGCGCTCGAGAAAGCCTGCGAATTGTTTCCAGAATACGGGGGAGCGCATTATGCCTTGGCGCTCGCCTATCGGAAGCTCGGCCAGCCGCAGAAGGCGGCAACGCACTTTGCCGCCTACCAGTCGAATGTAACCACCGCTCCGCCCATCGCGGACCCGCTGCGCGCGGCCGTTGAGCAACTAAACCAGGGACCGCTCGAGCTCATGCGGCGTGGCTTGGCGCTGGGGCAGGCAGGCGACATTGACGGGGCGATTCAGGAGTATCAGAAAGCCATCGGGCTTGATCCGCAACTCGTACAAGCCCACATCAATCTGATTCAGCTCTATGCGCGAGCCAGCAAATATGAAAAGGCGGAGCAGGAATACCAGGCAGCCGTGAGCCTTGATCCAAACCGCGCCGACTGCTATTACAACTACGGCGTCCTGATGTTTGGATTGAACCGGTTTTCGGAAGCAGAACAAGCCTTCCGGCGCGCAATCGCAATCAACCCGTACTACGCTGAGGCGCACAACAATCTCGGCTTTCTGATCGAGCGGCAGGGACACCTGGATCAGGCAATCGAGGAATTTCGGAAGGCGGTCGAGGACCGGCCGAATTACCGGCTGGCGCGTTTTCACATCGGGCAGATCTTGGTGAATCAAAGGAAATACGCAGAGGCTATTGCGGAATTTCAGAAGATCCTCACGCCCAACGACGCCACCACACCGGGCTATCTCTACGCGCTCGGAGCGACCTACGCCCGGGCGGGAGATTTGCAAAACGCGCTAACCTACATCCGCAAAGCGCGCGATGAAGCGGCGGCGCGCGGCCAGACTCAATTACTGGCCAGTATTGACGGGGATTTGAAAAGTTTGGAGCAGGACCTGAACCAGCATTGATCTAGTCCGGATTTCTCATTAGTTTCACGGCTGGAAAGGAAGGGCGGGGTTTTAACCCCGCCGCATGATTCCGGTCCGGCTTGCGGGCTTTAGCCCCTGAAGCAACGTGGTTTCAGGGCCTGAAGGCCTGCTGGATTTTTTACCCACAGGCGGCGGGGTTGAAACCCCGCCCTTCCGGCCGCCGTAAATAATCGTCCGGATTAATTCAACTATGCACCACTTCCGTAGCGGGCAGCGTCATCC
>JBOGJX010000424.1:0-5843 GCA_050745285.1 Terriglobia bacterium | reverse complement strand
TGTAATGGATTCCCGCTTGCGCGGGAATGACGACCAAACAGGGTCATGAGTTTGTAGCCACGGCACGAAGTTTGTGCCGTGGGCATTTACCATTTGGATGCGCAAACACCCACGGCACACAAACCGTGCCGTGGCTACCTCTCGCTATGCCGGAACGTCGTAGGGGCGCTTGGACGGGCGGACGCCACTCCCAAGTCAATCCGCGCGACGCATAACGGCTACCGCGGCCGTCATTGAAGCGCCGTCGTATTCAGCCACTGAATTCTCTGGATTGAAGCCGTATAAGCCGTCGCGGATGCGGAGTTTCCCGACAGGGTCGTTGACGGAAACCAAGGCGGAGCGAACCCGGCCCTCGACGTAAACCTGCGGTCGAAGTAAGTATTCTCGGTGTTCATGTTGGCTCCGTAGATGCTGTTTTGAATCTGGCCGCCAATGTTGTTGAAGGTGTTAATGTAGCCGTTGACGAAGAACCCGCCGCTCCCTCCCTGCGAAATCGCGGCCAGGCTCCCATCGACTTCCAGATTGTTGTCGCTATAGTTGGACTGCAAATAGATGCTGCCGCCAGTAGTGAATATTCCCAAGACCTCGTTGTTGTTCTCATTCGCCGGGATCAGCGTATCCACGGGGGTCCCCGGGATCTGGTTCTGCGTGGTGGTGACAGGCTCCGACGAGTATTTGACGTCGCCCGTGATGGTAACGTTTTGCGCCGCGGTAATGGTCACGGCCGTATTGCTCTGGATCGCGGGCTGTCCCTCTCCGGGACCGCTCAGGCTGGTGACATTACCATTCACGTAAAGCATGGTTGCCGGCGTGGGGTTGCCCGGCACGGAGAGGTTATGTGGAACTCCGGACAGGTTCAAGGTGGTATTTCCCGACACCATCGTTGTGGTGGGCGGCGTCGGCGGAGATCCCTGCGAGTTGCCGGGATCTATGGTGATGTTAGTCGTGGTCGCGCCTTGGGTGATGGAATACACCTGCGCCAAATCCCCACTCGGGAGCGTCACCGGCGAGAGGCTCACCTGCGCATCGCCTTCGACGTAAATCCCGCCACCCGTAACACTGTTCCCCTTGGAATCGTAGGGAAGAAAAACGCCACTCGAGGCGCCGCCCTTCGGGTAAGGGTTGCCCGAAATATCCCTCAACGCGAGTTGTTTGTCGGTGTTCGTCGGACTGCTATTGGATTCTCCTTGCCCCTTCCCGTCCAACACGGCCCATTGTTGGCTGAAATCGTTTGGAGGAAGCCGAACCTTGGGCTGACTCAATTTCAAGCCCGCCTGGAAAGTAGGGTTGATCAATGTTCCCTGGTAGTCATAGCTGCTCGTGGGCGACTGGATGCAATTGCCACCGAACCAATAGTCTGCCTTCCCGTTTGCCTGGCCGACCGGATCGGTAAAAATATAGTTACCAGGCATGAATTGCCACGCCCCATTCGTGAACATGGGGCCCGTCATCGTCCCGGGGATGAGCGCCCCCAGGCAGGGCGGATACTGATCGATAAACGCTCCAAAGGCGGCGAAGCTGACATTCGTGCTCGCCCCATTACCTGAAACATTCAGAATGATGCTTCCCGTTTCGGAAACGGTCTGCTGCTCAGATCCCTGCGCCGTTCCCACCGCGGTCAGTGAATAATTGAACGTGTAATTACAAGCGGTCGCATCGCTGACGTACTGATTTGCCCCCGTGCAGACACCACTATTCGGATAATTCTGCGGGACCTGCGTGCAGGACAGGTTTCCGCCTCCGGGAGTGCAGTACGCTGTGACGGTTGGTGAGCCCGGGGCCAATGCGAATGTGGCGCTCGTGATCTTGAAGTTCCCCGGCCACGATTGCGCCGCGTCGCCGGCATTGGTGGAAGTGTAGCCTTGCCCATAAGCGGTCAGCACACTGGAAAGAGCTGTGGCCGAAGCGCTCGCCGGCACGGGCGGCGTAGAGAAGGTTGTAGGGATTTGGGCGTCGACCTGGTTAAGCAGCTCCTGCCGCGCGACGTTCAAGCCCGAATCCGCCGCATAGAAAGACCCGCGATAGTTCCGGTAGTAGCCGTTGATCATCATGTCCGAGCTCACCGACAAAACCATCCCAAAGCTGATCACACTCATCAGGCTCAGAATCAGCAGGGTGGTGATCAGGGCCACGCCAGACTCCTGGCGGGAATTTTCGACCGGTCCGCTAGGCAATTTCGTTCTCCTTTACTCCAGGCTCATTTCAATCGTTCATGCTCAGGTTGCGCGGATTCACAACCACCGATACTCCCTGCACCTGGTACCGTCCTTGATCGAACGTGTTCCTGAAAACGTATTTTGGATCCACGCTGGGTTTGGTGCGGGCGATCAGGGAGATGCGCAGCGAGCGAATCAAGGTAAAATCGTACGCGTCAGGGTTCGTTCCGTCATCGTACGTCGACGCATCATAGTTATAAGTTTCGGAGGTCGTCTGCGTCGCGGAGTTCCAGAGCGTGGCGCCGGCGCGAAACCCGATCACCTGATCCATCACCGTCACCGTGTTCCCTCCCTGGACGCGGACTAATTTAGGATCATTGGGGTCCGACGCATCGGCCTGGTAAGTAATGGGCGCCAGCTTCAAAACCCAGTCCGAAGCACAGAAGGTGACGCCCAGCTTACTATTGTCGTGGGTCGTAATGCCCAGAGGATCATCCGATGATGAGTTGGTGCCGTCGCTATTGCTCGCATTGTGCTCGAGCGCCACATAATTGCCGGAAACGCTACCACCGCTGGTGAGAATGAAGCTCGAGATCCTAGAGCCGTTGCCCGTTACCAGCAGAATCTGATCGCCACTGCTATAGTTGGCGGCGGTTTCCGACAGCGATAGCCCGGGAGCCGCGTCGGCGAAAATGGTGGAACTCGTGGTGCTGCTGCACCCTCCCGGACCATCGGCATGGATTGGAGCCACCGATGAGTTCACGGCAATGATGTTCAGCGTGTCGAAACAGGCCGCCGTATAGGTCGTCGAGTGCGTGGGGTTGCATCCGGCGCCAGTCGGGTTGTTGACCAGGGTGACGCCCACCGGAAAGCCCGGGATATTTGCTCCCATATAGTAGCCCGTTCCTGCATTGGCAAGATCCAGCTCCAGTTTGGTGATCGCGTTTCGTAACCCGATATTGAGGCCTGCGTCCCCTTCCTGCTGATGGAATTGCGCCTGCTGGCGGGAAAAGAGGTCGAAGGCCGCCCCAGCGATGATCAGGAACACGGCCATGGCGACGATGAGCTCAATCAAAGAGAAGCCGGAGCTCTCGGAGCAAATAACGTTGCCCGAAACCCTGTTGGGATTCGTGCAGGGACGAATTGTGTTCATGGCCGCACCATGCTCATCTGAAATTTTACTGCCGGCTGAACCGTCGCATCCTGCAATGTCACCAGGACCGTTACCCGCCGCACTCCGGCGACGGGCGCGTCCCCTTCGATGATCCAGCGTCGGTGGAACGTGGCGACTGCCGCCGGAGGAGTGGAGCTGGGTGGGGAGGTTTGAATGCTTCCGTCCGCAGCATGGACTGTGGTCAGGTAAACCAGATTGCCGTTGCTGATCGTGCTCACCGTTTCGGAAAACGCTCCATCGGTAGCGCCGAGCGTGACATCGTCAAAGTAGCTGACCGTCTCAGAGGCGGAGCCGGGAGGCGGGCAAACCGTCGTCTGGGTTATATCGGCCGTCAGGCTGCCCACAGCAGTCGATCCGGTTGGCACGCAGACTTGAGGATCCTTGGGATCCCATCGGTTCAAGTCTTCCAGTTTTTCAGAAGCGAGGGTTGAGGCAACGGTCATATACTTCGACTGACGGCCTGTCGTCATCATCTTCCCCGTCAGCGCCGCCACCGCCAGCAGGCCTACGGTCAGAACAAAAATCGCCGTCACCACCTCGATCATGGTGAACCCTGCCGCCTGTGCAGGCGGCCTATGGGTTGACTGTGACATTTCCCACCTCGGAAACCGTAACCGTCTCAGTCGCTGCTGTATTACTGAGAGTTAATACCATTGAGCCCGAATTGACCGTAACAATGCCGCCGGGATTGAACTGGAAGGTTGTGGCCGGCGCGAGCACAATCCCGCCTCCCGAAGACCACGGAACAGCACCCCCGACGTTGCTGAAGCTGCTCGATCCCGGCGGCTCGCTTTGAATCTGAAACGTCTGGCTCGCCGGGTCCAGGACCAGTGCATAAGGATAACCGTGCATGATGGCTTGGTATCGCGTGCTCTGAATCGCTCCAGTGACCCCGAGAACCGCCGTGGAGAGGCCATAGGAGCGGGAGGCGCTTTGGACAAGCGGGATCGACATCCCCATGAGCACCGCCAGGACAAGTGTTACCATCATCAGCTCAATCAGGGTGAACCCCGCCTCGCCATGCCCAGCCGTGATCCGTGTTTGTTCTCGCTTAGCCATCTGGAGCAATCCGTCGAAGCGACTTGGCATCAACGCGATTGAAAGACCTCGTTAACAGCTATCGGCAAATCAAGCGGGAGGGATTAGGTATTTTTGGAGGGACGCATCGAAAAAAAATAATCTGGGTAACCCTAATGGATCGAGAGGGTTGAACCTCCCTAGAGGTCACATGGCGGCGTGACATGCGCCGCTGCTATTGCAGGTGAGGTTGCATTCCTATTTTGTCAGGGCATGGCTTTAGCCATGCCGCAAGGAGACCCTTCCTTGATTGGGGCTTTAGCCCCTGAGGCCCTCAGCGGCTGAAGCCGCCCTTACTCTTCGCCGTGTTGCGGCACGGCTAAAGCCGTGCTCTAACGCGCCGCCGCTGAACTCAACCGTGTAACGTTAAGGCCGAACCTGGTTAAATCTTCCCGTGGGTCAGGATGTCTCCCGCCCAGGTCAGGAAAAAAAGGACGCTGATGTAGCCATTGATATTAAAGAACGCGGCGTTCAGGCGCGAGAGATCCGAGGGCGCCACCAAGCGGTGCTCGTATGCCAGCAGCACGGCGACCAGGACCACTCCCAAGCCGGCGAGCCAGCCGAGGCGCTCGATCCTTATCACGGCAATCAGAAGCCCCAGCATAAGAACATGAAGGAGGATAGACCCGTTGAGCGCCGCTCGGATGCCATACCGCCCTGGAAAAGACGCAAGGCGCTGCTGACGGTCAAAGTCTACATCCTGGCAGGCGTAGATCATGTCGAACCCCGCCACCCATAGGGCCACCGCAGCTCCGAGCAGTAGAATGCCCGGCTTCAGGTCGCCGCGCAGCGCAATCCAGGCCGCAACGGGCGAAATACCCAGGCAGATGCCGAGCGCAAGGTGGGACAGCCAGGTGAAGCGCTTGGTGTAGGAGTAGCCCAGAAGAATCAGCAAAGCCAGCGGAGAGAGATCAAATGCCAGCCGGTTGAGTTCAAAGGCAGAAAAAACAAAGACCGCGCAGGCGATCACCGTGAAGCTGGCGGCAAACGCCAGACTGAGTTTACCCGCGGGCAGGGCGCGCTGCCGTGTGCGCGGGTTCAGGGCGTCAATCCTGACGTCGGCGATGCGGTTGAAGGTCATGGCCGCGCTCCGCGCCGCCACCATCGCTACCACGATCCAGAGAACCTGCCACCAAGTGGGCCAGCCTTTGGCCGCGAGCAAAGCGCCAGTCAAGGCAAAAGGCAGGGCAAAGACCGAGTGCTCAAACTTGATCATTTCAAGCGTGGTCTGAACTTTGCCGATCAGGCCGCGCCCGGAACTTGATTGAGATTTTATCATCATGGCAAAGACTCATCTTGCCCGAGGGCTTCACAGTGTGTCAATTTCCCGTGGGATGCTGTTTACAACCTGGTCGGGCCCTGTAGCGCAGAGTTTTGCTTTTGAAACTCTGCGGCTTTTTCCATTTTTGATTTCGGATTTCGGGTCGGCGTAGGGG
>JBOGJX010000423.1:0-3152 GCA_050745285.1 Terriglobia bacterium | reverse complement strand
TTCGTACCGCGAGCGGCTTGTTGAAACAAGTCGCTCGCGGTACGAAAGGAAAGAAGTCTCGGGAGGCGCCTGTAACGGCACGGTTAAAACCGTGCCCTTCCGTTTTTGTCTAGCGAGTTCATGAATAATCCGGGTTAGGGAGATTTTTTCGCCAAGTTGTAAAGTACAGGGCCGTCCGCCGGGATGCATTCAGCCGTGAGTTCACTGCCTATTGATGACCCCGCATGACAAACACCATTAAATTTGGCACCGACGGCTGGCGCGCGGTCATCGGCGATGATTTTACCTTCGCCAACGTTCGGCGCGTCGCTGAAGCTATGGCGCGCTACCTCCAAGGGCAGGATCAAGCTGGACAAGGCCTGATTGTGGGTTATGACGCCCGCTTTCTCTCCCCCGAGAGCGCCCGCGAGGCGGCGGAGGTTGCGGCAAGTTTTGCCATTCCGGTGATTCTCGCAGAAGGCATCACGCCCACGCCGGCCGTCAGCTATGCCGTGGTTCAACGCAAGGCCGCGGGCGCCATGGTGATAACCGCCAGCCATAATCCTTACCGCTGGAACGGAATCAAATTCAAGGCGGCCTATGGCGGTTCCACCGCGCCCGCAAGCGTCGAGGAAATTGAGAAGCTCCTGGCGCCATCGTGCGGTGGTGATGCGCCCACGGAAAATCACAAGCCTGGCCGCATTGAGACATCAGACCTGGTTGCCCCTTATCTTGATCGCATCAAGACCCTGGTGAAACTGGAGCGCATCCGGTCCTCGGGCTTGAAGTTCGTGATCGACCCCATGTACGGAGCGGCGCGCGGCCTGATCGCCCGGCTCTTTGATGAGGCCGCCATTCCATTCCAGGAGATCCATGGCGAGCACAACCCCCTCTTTCCGGGCTTGAATCCTGAGCCGATTGATCCGCACCTGCAAGATCTTCGCCAAGCCGTCACGCAAGGCAATTATTCTGCCGGCCTCGCGACGGACGGGGACGCGGATCGCGTCGGCGCCATGGACCGCGGCGGAATGTTCATCGACTCGCACAAAATCTTCTGTATTCTGCTGCGCCATTTGGCTGAAGACCAGGGTAAGCGCGGCGAAGTGGTGCGCACGTTTTCAACCACCACGATGGTTGACAAAATCGCGCGCAAACACAACCTGCCTCTGCACGTCACACCCATTGGCTTCAAGTATGTTTGCGAGCTGATGTTGTCGCATGACGTGCTGATCGGCGGCGAGGAAAGCGGCGGCATCGGAATTCAGGGACACTTGCCCGAGCGCGACGGCATCCTGAATTCTCTGTTACTTGCCGAGGTGATGGCGGAGAAAGGGCGGACGTTGGGCGAGATGGTAGACGACCTCAACCGCGAATTCGGGCCGCATTATTACGGGCGCGTGGATCTCGAGGTCAGCCGGTCCGCCATCGACCGGACGCTGCGGCTGGTGCGCGAGCGCAAGATCGGAAGCGTTGCCGGGCGCCCGGTTCGCAGCGTGGATGACCTTGATGGCGTCAAGATGATCTTTGACGAGTCGGTTTGGCTTCTGGCGCGCGCCTCCGGCACCGAAAACATGCTCCGCCTTTATGCGGAAGCGCCGTCACCGGAAGAAGTGAAGCGGATGCTGGATGAGATCACTGCTGTAGCTACAGATCAGCCAAGTGGCGCCCAGTGAGGATGCATGGTATGACGGTGAGCGCTCTGGTTGGATATTCCCTTAAGAAGGCGATGAAGCCGCCTTTCGCACGCTATCGAGGACGCCGTTAATAAAATCCACCGAGTCAACGCTGGAGAAGCGGCGGGCGAGCTCAATCGCCTCGTTGATCACGACTGCCGGAGGGTTCTCCGGCACGTGGAAAAGCTCATAGAGCGCGAGGCGCAGGATATTACGGTCGACCGCGGCAATCCTTTCGAGGCGCCAATGCTGCGCGTGCGTCCGGACCAACTCATCGAGCGAGGCGGCTTCACCTGCTGTTCCCTCAAATAACGTGCGGGCGAAACTCTCCGTCCCCGCGTCCAGCTTGCGCGGCACAAGGAATGTTGCAATTACCTGAGATGGGTCATGCTTGCCCATGTCCCATTGGAAGAGCATTTGCAAGGCGAGTTCACGGGCTTTCCGGCGTGAGGGCATAAAAGAAGCTATCAGCTATCAGCAGTCAGCTTTCACCAAAGAATAGCGAGTTCATGCTCAGAGCTGCAAATCCTCCTTTAATTTCCGGCGCGCCTTCTTGCTGATGGCTGAGAGCTGATCGCTGATAGCTAATTTCCCACAAACCTGGGAGGGCGTTTTTCCAGGAAGGCTTGCGTTCCTTCCTTCATATCCTGGGTGTTGCAGCAAAGCCCGAAAAGCGTTGCCTCGAGCATCTCGCCTTCCCTTTCGGTTAACTCCATACCGTGATGAACCGCTTCGAGGGCGAGTTTCACGGCAACCGGGGCTTGGGAGATGATTTTCCGTGCGACCGCCTGCACCGTGGCCATGAGGTCCGCGTCAGCCACCACCCGGTTGACCAATCCTATGCGGTAGGCTTCTTGAGCCGAAACAGGCTCGCCGGTGAGGATCATCTCAAGGGCCCGGCCCTTTCCCACCAATCGCGGCAAGCGCTGCGAGCCTCCATATCCGGGCACGAGACCAAGCTTTACCTCGGGCTGCCCGAAGCGCGCGCTTTCTGCCGCGATGCGCAGGGTGCAAGCCATGGCAAGCTCGCACCCGCCACCGAGGGCGTAGCCCCGAATTGCGGCAATCACAGGCTTCCCAAGATTCTCGATCAGCTCGAACACCCGCTGGCCGCGCCGCGCGGCCTCCTTCCCGGCATTCGCATCCAAAGACGCTAATTCCTTCACGTCGGCGCCGGCGGCAAAAGCGCGGTCCCCAGCTCCGGTGATAATCACCGCCCGAACTGAGACATCAGTCTCAATGGATTCGAAACAATGGCGCAGCTCGCGGAGAACCGTGTGATTAAGGGCGTTCAACTTGTCAGGACGATTGAGGGTAATCGTTGAGATCCCGTCACGAGTTTCGTAAAGCAGTGTTTCGTAGCTCATCGCTGTTTCCTGAACGCACTAGCCCGGATTATTCATGAACTCGCTAGACAAAAACGGAAGGGCATGGCTTCAGCCATGCCGCAACGAGCGTGCTATTGATCCCCTCCCGCTGCGGCGATGGGCGACACCGCCC
>JBOGJX010000422.1:0-11770 GCA_050745285.1 Terriglobia bacterium | reverse complement strand
TTCGTACCGCGAGCGGCTTGTTTCAACAAGCCGCTCGCGGTACGAAAGGAAAGTAGCCTCGGGAGGCGCCTGTAACGGCACGGTTAAAACCGTGCCCTTCCGTTTTTGTCTAGCGAGTTCATGAATCATTCGGGCTAGCAAGTCTTTAGAATCAACGTTTCTAATCTTCGGAGAGCTCTGAAACGTGTGGCAAGTCGCAGGAAAGTGCAGATGTTGCCACTCTGTGAAGGAATATTAGCATTTTCTAACGATGCCGCCTGCCACACCCATCATCCGGTCCGTAAAAGGCACGCGCGATCTCCTGCCGCCCGAGACGTCACTCTGGCAGCGAGTCGAAGGCGTCTGCCGCGACATCCTTGCCGCCTATAACTTTCAGGAAATCCGCACGCCGGTGCTCGAGCCGACGGCTCTTTTTGCGCGCAGCGTCGGGGCGGATACGGACATCGTTTCGAAGGAAATGTATACCTTTGAGGATCGCGACCACGAATCGCTTACGCTGCGCCCGGAGGCAACGGCTGGCGTGGTGCGCGCCGCCATCGAGCACGGGTTGCTCAACGAGGGCCGCGTTCACAAGTTCTATTACATCGGCCCCATGTTCCGGCGGGAGCGCCCGCAGAAGGGCCGTTACCGCCAGTTTTTCCAGATCGGCGCCGAAGTGCTTGGATCGGATCATCCCCTGGTGGACGTGGAAACGCTGGAAATGCTCATGCTGATGGTCGAGCGCCTGAGCCTCAAGGATGTATCCCTGCTGATCAATTCCGTGGGCTGCCGTGAGTGTCGCGCGGAATATGTGGCGCTCCTTCGCCGCGAGCTAGAACCTGTCAAATCGCAGATGTGCGCGGATTGTCAGCGTCGCGCGGAGACCAATCCCTTGCGCGTGCTCGACTGCAAGGTAGAGGCGGACCAGCCCATCATTGCGAAGCTGCCGAGTATCCTCGACCATCTCTGCCCGGAATGCCGCCAGCATTTCGCGCGTGTGACGGGCGAGCTGGGCCGCCGCGGAATCCGCCATACGATTACGCCCCGGCTCGTGCGCGGCCTTGATTATTACACCCGGACCACGTTTGAGATCACCAGCGGCCAGTTGGGCGCGCAGAACGCGCTGCTGGGAGGCGGGCGCTACGACGGGCTTTCGGAGCTTCTCGGCGGGCCGGAGGTTCCTGGTTTCGGATTTGCCATTGGAGAGGATCGCCTTGTGCTTTCGGTTGAGGAATCCGGAGGCTTGAAAGCCGGTGACGATCTTGCCGCCTACATCGCCTGGATGGGGGATGCGGCCCTCGCGCCAGCGCTCGATCTGGCTCGCACCTTGCGAGCCTTGGGATTGCGCATCGAGATGGGTTTCGATCCCGCAAAACTCAAAAAGATGCTGAGCCAGGCCAATAAGGCTCAGGCGCGTTTTGCTATTATCATCGGCGAGGGCGAGCTTGCGAGCGGCCGATTCCAGGTGAAGGACATGCAGGCCGGCGCCCAGGAAGCAGTCGAGAGAGAGCAGGTCGGCGCATATCTGAAGGAACGGGTTTGATGGGGTTGTCGCGACGGCCGCAGGCGCACATTTTAACTCACCCTTGGGTTCGTAGGGGCGCCGCTTGCTGCGCCCAAACCTGGCGGGCGCAGCAAGCAGCGCCCCTACGAACCAGCAAGCGGTATAGCCGCGGGTCACATCCAAAATCTGCGGCGTAATTTGGACAGCGCTGCGCCAAGGACTGCCCCTACATAGCCTGGCGAATCGAATCGTTTGCTATTTTGTATGCCTTTAAGGAGCAGCATTGAAACTCGATCTACTCGGTACCCGGCAGCGCACGCACACTTGCGGTGAGCTCCGTGAATCCAATCAGGGACAAACCGTTTTCCTCGCTGGGTGGGTGGCGCGGCGGCGCGACTTGGGCAAGCTCATCTTCCTGGACCTCAGGGATCACACGGGTGTAACCCAGATTGTGTTTAATCGCGAGCTCAGCCCGGAGGCGCACGCGAGGGCCGAGCAGGTGCGCCCGGAATATGTGGCGGGCGTCGAAGGTGAGGTCGTCTTGCGCGGCGAAGATACCGTCAATCCGCAAATCCCTACCGGCCGCATCGAGGTGCGCGCGAAATCGCTCCTGCTGCTCAACGAATCGAAAACGCCGCCGTTCCCCATCGACGATGACGGCCGCATCGCGGAAGAGAGCCGCCTGCGCTACCGCTATCTTGACCTGCGCCGCACGCGCATGCAGCAGAACCTGCGCCTGCGCCACCGAGCCAGCCTCGCCGTGCGCGACCATATGAGCGGGCACGGGTTTGTTGAGATTGAAACGCCTTTCCTCACGCGCTCGACCCCCGAGGGTGCGCGCGACTATCTCGTTCCAAGCCGTGTCCATCACGGGCACTTTTACGCGTTGCCCCAGTCTCCGCAATTGTTCAAGCAGATTCTGATGATCGGCGGGTTCGACCGCTACTTTCAGATTGTCCGCTGCTTCCGCGACGAGGATCTGCGCGCCGACCGCCAGCCTGAGTTCACTCAGATTGATGTCGAAATGGCGTTTCCGCAGCGGGAAGCGCTATTCGGGATTATCGAAGAGTTGATGGAAAGGCTTTTCGCTTTGGTCGGCGTCGAAGCACCCCGGCCGTTTCCAATCCTGCCCTATGACGAAGCCATGGAGCGTTACGGCTCGGACAAACCGCACAACGGTTTTGACCTCGAATGGAAGCGCGTTTTCTTGCCCCCAGACGCCGCTGAGAAGGTGCGCGTGGCGAATCCGTTGAAGGCCATGCGCGTGCCCGGTTGGGCATCCGCCAGCCGCAGCCAACTCGATAAGCTGCAGGAAACCGCGCAGACGGCGGGCGCAGATTGGTTCAGCACCGTGAAGGTCGCAGCCGCCGGCGTTCAGTCTCCGCTCACCAAAAACCTGGGCGAGGAAGCCGTGCGCGCGCTCGCCGAGGCCGTGGACGCGCACGAAAATGACCTGGTGGTTCTTCTCGGATCGAAGCCCGGCGCCGATGCGGCTGCTTCCGGGCGGCGGCTCGACGAAGCTTCGGGTGAAATCCGGCTTGAGCTGGCCCGCAAACTCGATTTGATCAAACCCGGCTGGCATTTCCTCTGGGTGGTGGATTTTCCCATGTTCGAGTATGACGAGAAGGAAAAACGGTTTTCCGCCATGCACCATCCGTTCACCTCGCCGCGCGAAGAGGACATGGAAATTCTACGCTCAGATCCCGCCCGCGTGAAGGCGCGCGCCTATGACCTTGTCCTCAATGGCTCGGAGATTGGCGGCGGCTCCATTCGTACCCACCGCCGTGATATTCAGCAACAGGTGTTTGAAGTTCTCGGCATGACGCCGGAGGTAGCGCGAGAACGGTTCGGCTTTTTCCTCGATGCGCTCGATTACGGAACGCCGCCGCACGGCGGCATCGCCCTTGGCTACGACCGCATCGTGGCGCTGATGGCCGGCGAGTCCAACATCCGCGAGGTGATCGCGTTCCCGAAAACCGCGAGCGCCGTGGACCAGATGTGCGACGCTCCCTCTACCGTTGAGCCCGCACAGCTCAAGGAGCTTGGACTCGAAATCAAGGAAGATTGAGTCATTGTTTTATTGTGTCATTGATTCAATGTCTGAAACACTTAGGGGGTCGGAGCTTTAGCTCCGACAACAATAATGGGGAAATGAAACGGGCTTCAGCCCCTGAAGCTAAAATGAACCAATGATCCGCATCCTTCCCGAAGCCGTTGCCAACAAGATCGCCGCCGGTGAGGTGGTGGAGCGGCCATCGTCCGTGGTGAAGGAGCTGCTCGAAAATTCGCTTGACGCGGGGGCGCATCGCGTCGAGGTCCACGTGGAGGCGGGCGGGCGGCGGCTGATACGCATCGAAGACGATGGCGCCGGTATGAGCCGCGACGACGCCATGCTGGCCTTCGAGCGCCACGCCACGAGCAAGATCCGTTCCGTGGAAGATCTCTTTGAAGTCACAACACTCGGATTTCGCGGCGAAGCTCTTCCCTCCATTGCCTCCGTCTCGCGCGTCCTTCTCCAGACGCGGTACGCTTCGGAGGCCGCCGGAACGCAGTTGGAAATCCACGGCGGGCGTCTTCGTGACGTGAAGGAAATTGCGTGGCCCTCGGGCACGCGGTTCGAGGTGCGCGATCTCTTTTACAATACCCCCGCGCGCCGTAAGTTTCTGAAGTCTGAATCCACGGAGCTCGGCCACATCGCCAGCCTCGTCACGCATTACGCGCTCGCGCATCCGGAAAGATCGTTTCGTCTCACGTCCATGACCCACGAAATTCTGAACGCTTCTCCGGTGGAGTCTTTCCGGCAGCGTCTCTATCAGGTGATGGGCGGCCAGACCATGGAGCAACTAGTGGAGGTCGCGCCGGTGAGCCGGGCCATGCCAATCTATGCGCAGGCTGAAGATGAGGATGAAAATACCGCGCCGCCACAGCACGCGCGGGTGAGCATTTTCGGGTTTGTCTCGCGGCCGGAGATTCAAAAACTCAATCGCAACCAGATTTATTTTTTTGTGAACCGGAGGCTGGTGCGCGACCGCCTGATCCAGCACGCGATCACAGAGGCCTATCGCAACATCCTGCCTTCGGGTGTTTTCCCCGTGGCCCTCGTTTTTCTCGACCTGCCGCCGGGTGAGGTTGACGTGAACGTGCACCCATCGAAAACCGAGGTGAAGTTCCGGCACTCCAGCTTCATTCACGACTTTGCCCGCGACGCGGTTCGTGGCGCCTTGATTGCATCGCGCCCCATGCCCGCATTTCCTACTCCTCGATCCGCCGCGATAGATTCCATGCGTCCAATTTCTGCGCCGGATGCGGCGCCGGATGCGGAAGGTCAGGGATCCCCGTGGACACGCGGAGCGGAACCAGCCCGTGACCGTGGCAACGCTCCGGAATATTTACCGGCACAGTCGTCTCCGACCGCAGGATTTCAGCTTTCGGAGCTGAGACCGCGCCCCACTGCGGGTACATTGCCGTTCGACGCGGACCGCTGCGCCTCCTCAACTCAGGAACTTCCAACACCCTCAGCGCAGAGCGCGCTTGCTCCAATGCTGGCTGAGGGCACAACGGCCGCAACAACTTGGGGAGATACGGTGGGCGCGGATGAATTTCCCAGAAATCTCAGACCGTTAGGCCAGGTGCGCGAGAGCTTCATTATCGCTGCGAACGACGAGGGCCTCTGGATCATCGACCAACACGTGGCCCACGAGCGGGTGCTCTTCGAGCAGCGGTTGCGCGCCATCCGGGGAAAATCCGCCGAAGGCCAGCGGCTGTTGTTGCCGGTGATTGTAGAGTTGAAGCCTGGGCAACAGGCTATTTTCGAGGATATTGCTCAGGAGCTTGGCGCCAACGGTTTCGAGGCGGAACCGTTCGGGCAGCGCACCATCGCCATCAAGAGCGCGCCCGCGGAAATCCGGCCGGAAGCAGCCGAGCGGTTATTGGTCGCAATTCTCGACGGCGTGGGCGCCGAAGGTCCGGGCCTTTCGCTCGACGTGCTGCATCACCGAATCGCCGCCACCGTGGCCTGCCACGCGGCTATCAAAGTGAACATGCCCCTCGATCATGAAAAGATAGAATGGCTTCTCCGGGAGCTTGCAAAGACCGAATGCCCCATGAGCTGTCCGCACGGACGCCCCATCCTTTTGCGCTATTCCCTGCGCGAAATCCAAAAGGCGTTTAAGAGAATTTAGCAAGTTTCTGGAACCTGTTATTCTGAGCGCACTGGGAAGGATCAGGATTACGGAGACGGTCATTCCCGCGAAAGCGGGAATCCAAGGCGATCTCACTGCCAACACGTGGATTCCCGCGTTCGCGGGAATGACAGCGCTCAGTGGTAGCCACGGTCAATCAAAATCGGATTGACCGCGGCGGCCAACCCCGAATGCCTATTCATAACGCAGCGCCACCATCGGGTCCACCTTCGTCGCCCGCCGCGCAGGGATGTAACACGCGAATAATGCAACGCCCGTCAGAATCAGTGAAACCACAAGGAACGTGACCGGATCACTCGGCTTTACCCCGTAAAACAAACTCGACAAGAAGCGCGTCAGTACGAATGCAGCGCCAACTCCAATCCCCACGCCGATCAGTGCCAGCTTGATGCCGTTGCCGATGACCATCCGCAGCACATTCTCTTTCTGTGCGCCAAGCGCCATGCGGATACCACTATCATGCGTGCGCTTTTTTACCGAGAATGCGATCACTCCGTAAAGCTCGAGAGCCGGCAAAAGGCCGAAGATGATGCCAACGCCCACGGAGATCGCGATAGCAAATGCCGGCATCTGCCCATTCAGGTCGATGGGCTGCGTGCGGAGCAGGGCCGCCGGTGCAAGGGAAACTAGCAGCCTCACACCCCAAACCGCTATCAGCATTCCGAATGCCCCGCCCAGAATTCCAAGCATAATGCTTTCCACTAGCAGGCCGCGCACCAGGCTTGACATCCGTAACGTAACGCGTTACGTTACAGGATGATCCGGTCGATCCGCCACAAAGGACTGAAACGCCTTTACGAAGACGACGACCCGCGCGGCGTGATTGCCGAACACGCCGTAAAGCTGCGTGACATTCTGGTCCGCCTCGATGCTGTCGGTACCGTTACAGATATCGACTTGCCGGTTGCCGACCGTGACGTGTTGGATGTCGACTATGTCAATTATCACTGAAAGGAGACTGAGCCATGCCAATGAAAAATCCACCTCACCCCGGCGGCTTTGTGCTGCGCCAGTGCATTGAGCCTTTGGGTTTGACCATCACGGACGCCGCCGCCGCCCTTGGAGTCACGCGCACGACCTTGTCACAACTGGTGAACGAGAAGCGCGGGATTTCTCCAGAAATGGCCGTCAGGTTGTCCAAGGTATTTGGGGGCAGCGCCGAAAGCTGGCTTGTGCAGCAGGCGCAGTATGACCTTGCGCACGTCCACGACGATCGGATGAAGCTCAAGCGGCTGGAATTCGCTTAAATGAACATTCCCAGGATACTAACACCTTCGCTTCTGGGCGTTTTTATGTTGTCTTTCGGCTGCACGAAGAAGCCACAGCCGGAAGGGTATCGCGTTCTCAGATACGATGCGCCAACCCATCAGTGGGTCATCCTTCTCACTGGTACGTTTGACGGGAATTGCCTAGCCAAGAGCCTTACGGTGGTCTGCTCTTCGTACAAGTGGGACAACCATGAGACCGTCACCGGCCCCGAAGCCTGAAACCTTATCCTACAACCCAATAGAGCTAGAATTCAAGTTCGCTTCCGAAGCTCCGGTCGCCGCCATGGTGGCGCACTGTTGTGACTTGTTGCGCGTTAGATTGAATGTGCACGCGCCGTCCGGAATCATGGTGGGTTGCGGAACCGGGGACGAAGTGGTTTACGCGCGAAGGGTCTTTCACACCTCACGTGTTTTCGAGTGTGATGTGGAGGCGCAATTCTCGCGGCGTGCTCGCGCGGAAGGCTGCGTGCTTTTGAGTGACGCATTGCGCCTTCCCTTCGCTGCCGACACATTTGACTTTGCCACTGCCTTCCACTCGCTGGAACACGTGTCCAATGCGCGGGTAGCGCTCGAGGAGATTGCCCGGGTTCTCCAACCTGGAGCTTGGCTCTACGCGGGCGTCCCGAATCGCTCGCGCGTCCTTGGATATCTTGGTTCGTTCGATGCGACGCTGTGGCAGAAGATTTCCTGGAATCTTGCAGACTGGAGAGCTCGCTTCAGCGGAACATTTCGCAATGAAACCGGCGCTCATGCGGGCTTCGAGCGTGGCGAGTTGCTCAGTCTGCTGGACAAACAGTTCGGCGAAGTTCGTTTGCTCACGGAAGAATTTCTGCGTTTTAAATACGTAGGCCGCTTGCCTGCGCCTGCGTTGGATTTGCTACTCTCTCCGCTATGATTAATCATTCCGCCCTACGCTATTTTCATGCAAAGTGGCGGCCCAAAGGCCCATGAAATCTTCGCTCAGAATGACAACCGAATAGAGTTTCCCGGCAACATGGTAGGGTTAACGTGGGGTTCCCAGAGTCCTTCGCCGCTTATATCTTTCTAATCCGAAACGCGGGCGCAACATTTCCTCCGAACTTGTGTTTAAGCTGGCAGGAGGCGCAACACAGCACGGCGCCTCAGACGACTTTAAAAAAGATTCCGGAGGATCTGACGATGAAAAGGATAATCGAGATGTTGCGGAAGTGTGCCCTGCCGGTGGCGGCCAGCCTGTTCGTGGCGGCAGGTTTTACCGGTTTGAACGGTGGTGTTGCGAGGGCTCAAACCCAGACGGTCCAGCCCGCTCCAACGGCCGCATCAACCTCTACGGCGGCGCCCAACGACCATGACATCAATCGCACGGAGTTAAACAATTTTGATGAGTATCTGGACAAGCATCCCGGGGTTCATAAGCAATTGAACGGGAACCCCTCATTGATCAACAACCCGCAATACCTGGCGCAGCACCCTCACCTGCAAACATTCCTGAACAATCATTCGGGCGTCAAGGAAGAGTCGGGCGAAAATCCAAGCCAATTCATGCACCGGGAAAACCGGTTTTTAAGGAATGGCGGGGATGTCTCCCGCGCCGAAGCCGGACGGGCAGACCGCTACTTTGATCAGCACCCAGGGCTGGCGCGCAGATTGCAAAACAATCCAAAGTTGGTGGACAATCCGCAGTTTATGGAGAAGCATCCCGGCTTTTCGAACTATCTCCAGAAACACCCGGAGGTTAAACAGGACATCAAGCAGCATCCCTACGCTTTCCAGAAACGCCAGCGTCAATATGAACGGCACGAAGGCCCGGAGCATATCGCGCAACCGCGCCCACGGCGGTGATTCCCTCAATCTCACTACAGGCGCTTTGGAGTGCGGGAGCTTGCTCCCGCCTTAGTAAGGGCGGTGCTTGCCCTGCCCAAAACTGGGAGCGCAGCGAGCAGCGCCCCTACGCCGTGAGCAAACACGCGGTCGCAAAGCGGTGGGCGACCTGTCCAGGCAAAGCCGGGGGCGCAGCAAGCAGCGCCCCTACAAATACCCCGATTTCCATTCCCTCCTTGCTGAATCTCACGACGTGTTAATCTTGGGAAGTGCGGGTGAACAATTATTTATTGGAGATAGAAGCCGATTCTTCGCTGAGTTTACCCTGTGCGAAGCCGAAGGGCTCAGAATGACAGCCAGAAAACTTTCTTGACATCGTGCACTGAAAATCCGATTTGGAAAGCGGAAGGGCACGGTTTTAACCGTGCCGAAAACGCTCTCACCCACGCTTCGCGGTCCCGTCTTTTTCTTCTGGCCCAAAGGGGGAGGGGGAACCGGCGGTGAGGGGGCGCCACTTACGGCACGGCTAAAGCCATGCCCTTCCGAATCCTTTTTCATGCTTTGCGGGTGTCGCAAAGCGGCTTGAACGACTGTTGAATTGCCATCACCTGTTTTCCGTGCCGACAAAAATGAACCTTGTGATAGCCATTGATGGACCGGCCGGAGCCGGCAAGAGCACCGTGGCGCAGAAACTTGCTGCGCGGCTCGGACTAATCTATGTTGATAGTGGCGCCACATACCGCGCGGCGGCATTGAAGGTGCTGGAGGACGGCATCTCGCCCGATGACGAGCGCGCGGTGATTTCCAGCGTCAACGCGGGGGACATCCGGCTTCAGTCTTGCGAATCAGGGCTTGCTGTTCTCCTCGGCGGGAGAGACGTCACTGCGAAAATTCGTACTCCTGAAGTTACCCTTGCGGCCGCGAAGGTCTCGCGGCTCCCAGAGGTTCGTGCCAAGCTCATTGCGTTGCAGCGGGACTTCGCGCGTGAGCAAGGCGTGGTAATGGAAGGCCGCGATATTGGGACTGTCGTGTTTCCGGACGCGCCGCTGAAGATATTTCTGACCGCCCGCCCGGAAGAGCGCGCGCGGAGAAGGCTGAGCGACGAAAAATGTAAAGGCAGGGAGACAACTCTGGAGCAAACAGCCTATGAGATTGGCCGCCGGGATCAACTTGACGCGGAAAGGAAAATCTCGCCGCTCGTAGCCGCGGCGGATGCGTGCATTCTCGACTCAACCAACGTTTTGGCAGACGAGGTTGTGGACGAAATCATCGGGCTGGCGAGGGAGCGGAAGCTGTTGAAATGCGGTGGCGAGTGACAAGCCGCAACTGGCCTGCTGGACTTAACCTTTACCCTTCACACCCTTACCCTTGACATTTGCTGCTTACCGTCCGCCGTTGCTCATCGAGGCCAGGAACTGCGCGTTGGTATTGGTCTTGGAGAGCTTGTCGGTAATCAGCTCCATGGTCTCAACGGGTGACAGTGGATTCAGCACCTTGCGCAGCACCCAGATGCGGTTCAACTCGTCCTTGGGCACCAAAAGCTCTTCCTTGCGGGTGCCGGACCGGTTGATGTCCATGGCGGGGAAGATGCGCTTGTCCACCAGCTTGCGATCCAGGTTGATTTCCATGTTGCCGGTGCCTTTGAATTCTTCAAAGATCACGTCATCCATGCGGCTGCCCGTATCAATAAGCGCGGTGGCGATGATCGTCAGGCTGCCACCTTCTTCTATGTTGCGCGCGGCGCCGAAGAAGCGCTTGGGCCGCTGCAGGGCGTTTGAATCCACGCCGCCGGAGAGCACCTTGCCTGAAGGCGGCACCACGGTGTTGTAAGCGCGCGCCAGGCGCGTGATCGAATCGAGCAGGATCACCACGTCGCGCTTATGCTCCACCAGACGCTTGGCCTTTTCAATGACCATCTCAGCCACCTGGACGTGTCGCGCCGCAGGCTCATCGAATGTGGAGCTGATGACTTCGCCCTTCACCGTGCGTTGCATGTCCGTCACCTCTTCCGGCCGCTCGTCAATCAGCAGCACGATGAGCGTCACCTCCGCGTGATTGGTGCTGATCGAGTTGGCGATGGTTTGCAGCAGCATCGTTTTGCCGGTGCGCGGCGGCGCGACGATCAAGCCGCGTTGTCCTTTGCCGATAGGTGTGAGCAGGTCGAGCACCCGGGCGGAAGTATTGTCCTTCGTCGTCTCGAGCCGGAGACGGTCCTGCGGGTAGAGCGGCGTGAGATTGTCAAAGAAGATTTTGTTGCGCGACTCGTCGGGCGGCTCAAAGTTAATGGCCTCGACCTTGATGAGCGCGAAGTATCGCTCGCCTTCCTTAGGCGGACGGATCTGGCCGGAGATGGTATCGCCGGTGCGCAAGTCAAACTTGCGAATCTGCGAAGGCGACACGTAGATGTCATCCGGACCGGGCAGATAGTTGTAGTCCGGAGCGCGCAGGAAGCCGAAGCCGTCCGGCAAGCACTCGAGCACACCTTCCGAGAAGATGAGTCCGCTCTTCTCGGTCTGCGCCTGGAGGATCTTGAAGATCAACTCCTGTTTGCGCATAGTGCTCGCGCCCACCACGCCCAGGTCCTTGGCCACCGAGACCAGCGTGGTGATGTTCATCACTTTCAGCTTGGCGATGTCCAGCACTTCGCCTTCTTTCAACTCCTGGAGCTTTTCTTCCGGAGTTTCTTCTTGCTTTTTTGCAGGCATAGCTTCTTCTCTCAAAACGACTTTAATTTTCACCGGTCTTCTGGTTTTCGGGGTGTCCATAATCTATTCGCAGGTTGGGCGTTCCGAGACCCATCATTCAGCGAGGGAGTTCATCGATGCACGAGGCGGTCAACACGGCAAGATGACACCCAAGATAGGGCCCCCTCATGAGTTTTTGCGTCTTGGGTATCGGAATCTTGGGGTCAGTCAAACGTCAAATTGCGCCGGTTTCCCGGCGTGAAAAATCTAAGCTTGCTATTCTGTAGGGGCGCTGCTTGCTGCGCCCAAAGCCAGCGGGCGCAGCAAGCGGCG